>JALZOI010000425.1 GCA_030857245.1 Myxococcota bacterium | reverse complement strand
CCGTGGCACTGGGAGTATGTTCCGCCGCGGAATGCTGCGCGCCGCCTCGCGCGGCGCCCGGGCGCGACCAGCCGCTGACGCGGAGCTCAGAGCGCGAGCGTCATCATCACGTCGTCGATCGACGTGCCACCGACCCGAAACTGATCGCGCGTCGTGGCGAGCTCGACGAAGCCGGCCTTGCGATACACCGCGCGGGCGCGTGTGTTGTGCGCGAACACGCCGAGATCGAGCCAGCGCACGGTCTGGCGGAACCCGAAGCGCTTCGCGTGCGTGCCGAGCCACGCCAGCGTGCGCGGATCGTCGATGTAGAGATCGAGCGCGCGCCCCGACTGGTGGTTCGAGTAGCCGGGCCGTGCGGCGGGGTTGCCCCAGCCCGAGCGGTACGCCTGGTACAGCCAGCGCTGGCGCTCCTGGCTGCGGAACCCGCTGCGGATCCCGAGCTCGACGCCGGCGACCTCGGCCGCGTCGCGCATCGCGCGGTACGCGCGCGCGGTCGTGACCTCGACCTCGGCCCAGCCGATCGTGACGAGCCGGAGCTTCAGCGGACGACCGTTGCGATAGCCGGTCTCGACGCGCGCGTCGTCACCACGCGCGACCCCGGTCAGGAGGCAGAGGAGGAACAGCACCCGCAGCAAGCTGCAAGGATGCAGCATGGAACAGGCATCGGCCATCGGGGGTTTCCCGACGCGGCGCCGCGGGCGCACGGTGGTCAGCGCGCGTGCTTGCCGACGAGCTCGATATACGCCTGCATCGCGGCGTCCTTCGTCAGCCCCTTGCGCCGCGCCCACGCGTCGTACTTCGCGCGGCCTTTGAGATCGAGCATGCCCGGGCGGCCACCGGCGATGTCGCCGGTCGTTGCCTGCTTGTAGAGCGCGTAGAGATCGAGCATCACGTCGTTGCCGAGCCCGGTGACCGGCTTGATGCGGGCCTGGGCCTCGGCGAACTGCTGGGCGAGATCGAGCATGCGCGCAGGATACCTGCCGGCGCGCGCCGTCGCCGCTTCAGAGACGGTCACTCGCGCGGCGCGCAGACGTTCGCGGTCGCCTGGCTCGCCGTGCTGAGCCCGAGGAAGCGCGGCTCGGTGCGCGCGATGGTGCCCGGCAGCGCGGCGCAGCTCTGGTTCACGCACAGCCCCGCGGGCACGCTGCCGGATGCGGGCGCGTCGGCGATGCAGAAGGTGGACGCCTTGCCGGCCCGGTCCGGGCACGAGCCCGCGCACGTGATCGTGCAGAACTTCGCGGGGTGACAGCGGCCGCGCTGACCGGCCGCGATGAAGGCGCAGTCCGCCTCGGTCTGGCAGCGGTCGCCGATGAACGTCGCGGGCGGCGGGACCGGCGCGCCATTGAGCCGGGGGAACGCGTCGCGGTCGTCGAGCCGCACGAACGTGAAGCCCTCGGCCTCGAGCGCGGTGAGGATGCCGTCGAGCGCCGCCGCGGTGAACGGGTGGATGTCGTGGAAGAGCACGATGCCGCCGTTCTGCGCGCGGACCTGCTGCATGACATGAGCGGTCATGTTGGTGCGCATCGCGTCGGGGACGTAGCGGAACGTCGAGGCCTTGCAGACGCCGCCGCCGGCAGCGAAGCATCAGTCCGCGCTGTCGACGTGCCAGCCGGTGGTGACGTAGCCACGCGCCGCGACCGCCTGCTTGGCGCTGCACGTCGCGCTGCCGAACGGAAACCGGAAGAACCGGGGTGACTCGCCCGCGGTGCGGATCAGCGCATCCGTGCGATCGATCTCGGTCGCGACCGTCGCCGCGCTCTGCTGCGCGAGGTTGAGGTGGCGGTGGCTGTGGTTGGCAAGCAGGAACAGCGGGTCCGCCGTGATCTGCGCGGCGATCTGGGCGGCGCCCGGGACGCCGTAGCGCGAGCCGTTGGTGAAGAAGGCGGCCGGCGCGGCGTGGCGGCGCAGCGTGTCCATGACCTTGAGGGAGCCCTCGTCAGGCCAGCCCTCGTCAGGCCAGCGCGGCGACGAGCGCGGCCAGGGCCTCGCCGGCGCGGGCGTCCACGCGCAAGGTCGCGTGGTCGTCGCCCCGCGTCGGGCCGTGGTTGAGGATCGCCACCGGCACCGCGCGCTCGGCGGCGCGCCGCACGAACCGGTAGCCCGAGAACACGGTGAGTGACGAGCCCACGACGAGCAGCACCTCGGCGCGTTCGAACGTCGACCAGGCGGCATCGAGCGTCGGCCGCGGCACGCTGCCGCCGAAGAACACGACGTCGGGCATCAGCACGCCGCCGCAGGCCGTGCAGGGCACGACCACGAAGTCGGCGACCAGCGCATCGGCGAGGTCGGCGTCGCCGTCGGGCGCCGTCGCGATGTCGCGCGCGCGCTCGGGCCACCGCGGGTTCGCGACGACGAGCCGGTCCTGGAGCTCGTCGCGGGACGTCCGATCATCGCACGCGAGACAGCGCACCCGGGCGAGCGCGCCGTGGAGCTCGACCACGTCGCGACTCCCGGCGCCGCCGTGGAGGCCATCGACGTTCTGGGTGATCAGCCCGGCCACCACCCCGGCGCGCTCGAGCTCGGCGAGCGCGCGGTGCCCCACGTTGGGGAGGGCCGCCGCGAGCCTCGGCCAGCCGAGCATCGACCGCGCCCAGTAACGGCGGCGAGCCTCCTCGCGGTCGACGAACTCGCGATGCTGGATCGGCGGCCGGGTGCGTGGCGGGGTCGTCGGCCCGCGGTAGTCGGGGATGCCCGACTCGGTCGAGCAGCCTGCGCCGGTCAGCACCACGACGCGGCGCCCGCGCAGCAGCGCGACGAGATCCTCGAACGATGCCATCGGTGGACCGTAGCGAACTATGGCGCGAAGCGTCGTGGCTCGCCGCACTGGACGGGCGTTCCAGGGCTTGCGGCGCCTCGCCGCACGACGCACCGTGGAGAGATGGCTGACCCGTCACCCGCGCCGTTTCGCACCGCCTCCCTCCGCTGCCCGCGCTGCCCGCGCTGCGAGCTCCGATCCGGCACGCTGCGGAGCTGCCCGACGTGCAAGGGGGCGTGGGTCCCCGAGGAGACGCTCGCGGAGCACGTCGCGACGATGCAGGCCGCGCGACCGCACCTGCCGTGGAGCGTCGCCGTGCGATCGGCGCTGCCCTGCGTGGTCTGCGCGAGGCCGATGGACACGCTGTCGCTGTTCGAGGTCCCCGTCGACCGGTGCCGCGCGCATGGCGTGTGGTTCGACGAGCACGAGCTCGCGGAGGTGCTGCGGCGCAGCGCCGCGGAGCGCGTCGAGGAGCCGCGCGACCGGAGCCTTGGCAACGCCTTCGACGCGATCGACCTCGGCGCCGACACGGTCGAGCTCGGGGCCGCGGTCGCCGTCGAGACCGGGCTCGACGCTGGCATCGAGGCGGCGGTGGAGGTCGGCACGAGCGGCATCATCGAAGGTATCCTCGACGTGCTCGGCGGCATCTTCTCGGTGGTCGACCTGTAAGCGGAGCTCGGTCCTCGAGGCGCATCGATGGTACGATCGCGGCAATGCCGATCACGGACCTCGCCACGCTCGAGTACAAGCTGGCGAAGCGCGGCTTCCGACGCGATGACCTGCTGTTGCACATCTGCGAGACCTGCGGCGAGCACGCCGTTCTCAGCTACGTGATCGCCGGGAAGAGCGGGGGGCGCGATATCTCGCTGTGCCAGGCGTGTGGCCAGGCCCGGTCGTGGCGGAGCGCCGCGGGGCTCGAGAGCCGGAGCGAGGATGTTGGCTTCGATCTCCGCGGCTTCCTCGGGTGATCTAGACTGCGGGTGATGGGCGTCGTGAGGAAACCACCAGATGCGATCGCGGAGCTGGCCCGGACGTGGCGTCGCCACGAGGGCGATACCGCGGGCGCCCTCCGTGCGATCACGGAGACGGCGGCGAGCGCCCTCGAGGTGGGGCGCGCGGGCGTGTGGCTCCTCGATCCGGGACGTGACCAGATGACGTGCGCCGACCTCTACGAGGCGAAGGAGGCGCGGCACTCGAGCGGCATGGTGCTGAAGGGCTCGGACTTCCCCGCGTACTTCGCGTCGCTCGCGAGCGAGGAGACGCTCGTGGCCGATGACGCCCACACCGACGCGCGCACCTACGAGTTCTCGCCGGGCTACCTCACGCCGTTCGGGATCGGGGCCCTGCTCGACGCGCCGATCCGCAGCGGCCTCCGGCTCGTCGGCGTGCTCTGCAACGAGCACATCGGTGCCGCGCGGACCTGGACCGCCGCCGAGTGCAAGGACGCCGCGTTCCTCGGCAGCCTCGCGTCGCTGACGCTCGAGCTCGAGAACCGCGCCTCGCGCGAGGCGCTGCTGATGGCGACGCTCGAGTCGTCGGGCGAGGGGATCATCGCGTGCGACGAGCAGCGCGTGCTGGCGTTCAACCGCCGGTTCGTCGAGATGTGGAAGCTCGATGTCGACGCGCTCCGCGATGTCGCCGTCGTGCGCGCGCGCATCGCGAGTCAGACGCATGGACTGAGCACGGAGCCGTGGCAGGCCAACGAGGTGATCGCAGCCACGGGCGGCGAGTCGGTCGACGTGCTCGAGCTCCTCGATGGCCGCGTGCTCGAGCGCTCCAGTCGCCCGCAGCTCGTCGCCGATCAGGTCGTCGGTCGCGTGTGGAGCTTCCGCGATATCACGAGGCACCGCCACGCCGAAGCCTCGCTGCAGGCGAGCGAGGCGAAGCTGCGGGACCTCGCGGTGCGCGACGGGCTCACCGGCCTCTACAACCGGCGCTACATCCTCGAGCAGCTGGATGAGGCCATCCAGCGCAGCTCCGCGCGTGGCGAGCGGTTGACGCTCGCGCTGATCGACATCGACTTCTTCAAGAAGATCAACGACCGGCTGGGGCACCTCGCTGGCGACGCGGTGCTGCGCGACTTCTCGCAGCACCTCGAGCATCGCCTGCGAGAGGCCGATCTCGTCGGACGTTACGGCGGCGAGGAGTTCGTGATCGTGCTGCGGGGCGCGACCCTCGAGGCCGCGCGCCGCGTGCTCGAGCAGGTGCGGTCGGCACTCGGCGATCGCCCGGCGCAGGGCGAGCTCCCGCGGTACACGTTCAGCGCCGGGCTCGCGGCGCTCGGCCCCGACGGCGGCACGCCCACCGATCTCCTCGCGAAGGCCGACGAGCGCCTGTACGAGGCCAAGCGCGGTGGCCGCGATCGCATCGTGTAGCGATGGCACCGGCGCGCACCACGCGACCACGCGCCGCGACGCCCGCACGGACCACGAAGTCGCCTGCCGCGCGGTCGGCGAAGCGTCCGCGCGCGCGCCGCTGCGAGGCGCCCCCGCGGGGCGAGGCTCAATTCGGCTCGCTCGATCCGAGCCGGAACCACAACGTGCGCGGCACGCCGCACTGCGAGCACCTCACGTCGATGGCGCGGATCCCGGAGGCGGGCGCGCGATGATCGAGCAGCTGGTACGCGCCGTCGCAGAGCGGACACGCCAGCGAGCGCACGCGGATCTCGATCACCGACGTCGAGTCCACGGGGATCGCCCGCGTCGCGCTGCCGCCGGGCAGCAACGCGGCGAGCTTCTCCAGATCGCGCACGCGCTGGCGTGCCGCACGCTCCTGGGTACGGCGCTCGGTGCGCTCGGGTCGCTTCTTGCCCATCTCAGGTGAAGCGCGTGCGGTCGAGCGGGTGGACCCGGTAACGACGCCGCACGTCATCGAGCGGCTCCTCCCAGCGGTCTTCCCAGTAGACGCCGAGCAGCGGCGCGGCGTCGCGACCGGCGCGATATGCCTCGATCATCGAGTGCCGCACCGCCTGCCAGCGACGCTCGAGCACGAGGTGCTTGAGCGAGCCGAGCATCATGATCATCCCCGACACCGGCAGGCGCAGCTGGCCCCACGAGAACCAGTGGATCAACACCTCCTCGTGTCCCGTGATGCCGATGCCGAGCAGCGCGTGCCAGACGTCGTGGGTCTGGCGGAACCGCCGCATCAGGTACGCCATGTCGGGATCATCGACGTGGCGCGTGGCGGCGGCCTGGTAGTCCGCGGTGATCCCGTTGTCGTCGAGGTGGCGGGCGTACGCGCCGCCGAACGTCGTGGCGGGGAGCGAGCGCAGGTGATCGAAGTCGACGAGCTCGCTCGACAGCTCCGGTCGCTCCGCGAGCAGCCGCCGTCCCTCGGGGGTCGCCTCGAGCTCGGCCCGGATCTGCCGGAATCGCGGCCGCCCGGTGATCTCCTCGACGCGATGGATCTCGTGCGTCTTCGTCGAGTCAGCGAGCACGCGGACCACCGCCTTGCCCACCCGGTACGAGTCCTTCACCAGTGCTCCGACGTGCATCTCCGAAGCGTCCCGCCTGGATCCCTTCTCGTCAACCACCCCGCCGCCAGCTCGGCGCCGCGCGCTCCTGATCAGGTGCGGCGTGCGCGCGCCGGTGCCGCCGCCTTCGCGGGAGCCTCGGCCTTGTCGGTCTTCTCCGCCTTCACGGCGGCATCGGCCTTGTCGGCCTTGTCGGCCTTGTCGGCCTTCGGGGCCGCCACCTTCGTCGACTCCGCCTTCGCCGGAGCGTCCGCCTTCGCCGACTCCGCCTTCGCCGGAGCGTCCGCCTTCGCCGACTCCGCCTTCGCGGAGACGTCGGCCGTCGGGGCCGCCGAGGCCGGGGCTTCCGGCGCGGGCTGCGCCGCCGCCGGTGCGGCC
>JALZOI010001036.1 GCA_030857245.1 Myxococcota bacterium | reverse complement strand
CGCGGCGCTCGGCGCCCTCGACGCGGGCGGCACCGTGACCCTGCAGTTCACGCCCGAGCTGGTGCGGCCGTGGGGCGATGCCCGCGCCGTCGTCGCCGCGGTCGAGCGCTACGAGGCGGCCGCGACCTCGATGGCGGCCGTCCGCGCGTCGTACCAGTCCCGCTTCCTGCGGCTGCTCGCGGTGCTCAACAAGGGCCCCTACGCGCCGGTGAAGGCGCCGGCGATCCGGACGTGCCCGATCGGGCGGATCGCGCCGATGTGGAGCGAGGCGCAGCAGGAGCTGCGCACGTACGAGCGGCTCGGCGCGGACCTCGAGGCCGCGTACCGCTTCATCGCCCGCCACGACGAGATGGGCGCGACGGCGGGGCTGCTGCCGAACGCGCGGACGCGCGTGATCGCGATCCGCAAGGAGTTCCGCCGGGCGCTCGCCGACGTCGGCGAGCTCCGCAGCGAGTGGGTGCGCGGGCTGACGCCGGAGCTCCGCGCCGTGGGCTGCAGCGCCAAGCTGCTCGTCGCGGCGGTCGCGGATCCCGAGCGCTACCGCCTGTTCCAGGAGGATCGCCCGGAGGCCATCCCGGTCCAGCAGGCGCCGCGCGCCAAGCCGCGGGCCACCTTCTACGTCGACAACTCGGGGTGCGCCGATGTCGTCGACGTCTGGATCGACGGCGCGCACCTGGGCGAGGTCGCCCCGGGCCGCCGCAGCGCCCTCGTGGCCGACGGTGGCGAGCGCACGCTGTGCTTGATCGTGCCGGGCGGCGCGCAGTGCGGCGACCGCGGCACCGTCCGCAAGGTCTACCTGCACGACGGCTGGGCGGCGACGATGCACTGCAAGCGCTAGCCGGGTATATGGTGCCCACGTGCACCTGCCTCAGCTGTGGTTCGCTTCGCCGCGCCTCCTCCCGAAGGCGGAGAAGCTGCACGGCCGCGTGGTCGTCCTCGACATCGCGTTCGCGGCGACGGTCGGCTCCTCGGTGTCGTTCGACAAGACCACCCGCCCGTTCCTCGACGGGCTCGGGGACCGCCTCGCCGCCTGGGTCGATCACCATGACCACGAGCGCCACGCCGACTTCGCGGGCGATCCGCGCTTCGTGCTCTCGACCAAGGCCGAGCACGGCGCGTGTCCCGAGATGGTCACCCCCGAGCTCGTGCGCCAGACCGGGCCGATCGACTGCATCTGCACGCACGTCGATCTCGACGGCCTGTACGCGGCGGCGAAGTGGATCCTCGGCGGCAAGGAGCCGTACGCCGGTGCCGACGCCGATGCGCGCGCCGTGGACACCCGCGTCGGTACGCCGGGGCCGATCGCGACGCGGATCGATCGCGCGCTGCGCGCGAAGTTCCGCGATGATCAGCTCAAGCGCTCCGTCGTGCAGTTCCTGGTCGGCGGTATGAAGGCCGGCACCCACGATGCCGTGATCCGGGATGCCGCCGCCGAGTTCGACCGCCGCGACGTCGTGACCCAGACGCTCGCGAAGCAGTTCACGATCCGGGGGCGCGTCGCCGTCGTCGATACCGCCGGGGCGCCGGGCCAGTTCGACAAGACGGACCTGCTGCTCGCGGGGCAGGAGCGGGCGCCGGTCTCGATCGTCCGCGACTCCGGGATGCTCACCATCGCGGCGCCGTTCGAGTCGGGCTGGGACTTCGTCGAGCTGTTCGCGATCGGCGGCGGCATGCCCACGCGCGTGACCATCCCGGAGACCAAGCTCGACGACGTGATCGCCAAGATCAACGACGCCCCCGCGCCGACGCCCCGCACCTCGACCGCCGGGAAGCCCGACGAGTGAAGCTCGCGCTGATCGCGGTGCAGCTCGAGATCGACGCCGCCGTGCTGGCGTCGGCGGACCGCTACCGCCAGCACCTCGAGGAGGTCACCGCGTGCGCGGTCGAGGAGGCCGGCGAGACGGACGCCCGGCTGATCGTGCTGCCCGAGCTCGCGGGCCATCTCGGCCTGATCGCGCTCGCGCCGCCGGCGGCTCGCAAGGCGAAGTCGCTCGGTGCGGCGC
>JALZOI010001035.1 GCA_030857245.1 Myxococcota bacterium | reverse complement strand
CCCTTTGAGCAAGTGAGCACGGGACGTGTCAGCGATGGCCTGCTCTGTTCCGCGTCGTCTGTCCCGTGACCGCGACCGTGAACCCTCTCTCCCGTAACCCGTCAACCGTGACCGTAGCCGCGCACGCGACCGTTCTCGATCGTGATCCCCGATCCGATCCCACCCACCGATCCCACCAGCGCCGCGACGAGATCACCCCGCCGCGCACCGGAGCGGTCTTCTGCCTTCCGCCGGCGCGTCGAGCGGCGCCGGCCTTCGCCCCTGTCGCGCACCCGGCGCGCCATCGCCCCGCGTTCCACCTGCAACCTCAGCTGGGTGCAGTTCCCGATCTGCGCCCGAAGAGCAAAGCGATTTCGATCACTTGGCAGAACGCGCTTGAAACACGGGGCCCACTTTCGGCAGTTATCCGGTTGCGACACTGGATCACCGACCGAGAGGAGCCCCGATGGCGACGAGTATCACGCGCGCGCGACGCGACGTCCAGAGTGCTGTCGAGCACGCGCTCGCGTTGTGCGACGACGACAAGAGCCGCAGGTTCTTCGAGCTCGAGCGGGAGCTGTGGACGCGGTTGCTGGCGGTGGGCCGGGCCCTCGTCTGCTTGTTCCTGCTGCGCGCGGCCCAGCGGCCGCGGCCCGTCGACTACGTGCTCGGCGAGGAGCGGTACGTGTTGGGGGGTGAGCGGACACGCGATCTCGGGACGCGGTTCGGCAAGGTGCGCTTCACGCGCCCGACCGGCCGGAAGGTCGGGGACGCACGCGCGGCGTGCGATCTGCCTGTCGACCGCGACCTCGGGCTCTGCTCGGGATTCAGCCTCGGCGTCGTGACGGACATCACGCGCCTCTGCGCGCAGCAGGCGTTCGCCTCGGCGCGGAAGTCGTTCGCGCAATTCTGCGAGTGGATGCCGAGCCCGCGCGCGGTGCTGCGCATGGTGGATGCGCTCGGCGCGAAGGCGCGGCCGTTCCTCGAGCAGGCTCCCGCGCCCGCCGATGATGGCGAGGTCCTGGTCATCCAGGCCGACGGCAAGGGCGCGCCCACGATCTCCAGCCGCGAGCGCGCTCGGCGCGCGCGCCCTCGGCGAGCGCGTGCCGGGAAGAATGGTCGACACGAGCGGCGCGCCCAGCGTCGGGAGCATCCGCGCATCCGGCGCGCTCCGGGGAAGAAGGCGAAGAACGCCAAGGTCGCGGCGGTGGGCGTTCTCTACACCTTGCGCAGGACCAAGGACGGGCTCGACGGGCCCGTCAACAAGCGGATCTACGCGACGTTCAAGAACTACCGTTCCCTCTTCGAGTGGCTGCACGCCGAAGCGGTCAAGCGCGGCTACGGCACGACGAAGTTCTCGCGGGTGGTCTTCCTCGCGGACGGCGCCGACATCCTCTGGGACCTCCAGCAGGAGTTCTTCCCCGACGCTGAGCCGTGTCTCGACTGGTACCACGTGGCCGAGAAGCTCTGGGCCGCCGGCAAGTGCTTGCACCGGCAGGCCTCGCCCGAGCTCGAGGCTTGGGTCATCGAGCAGAAGCTGCGGTTGCGCCGCGGATCCTTCGACGCGGTCATCACCTCGCTCAGCTCGGCTCTCGAGGGTACGCCCCGCACGGGGCCAGGGAACAAGTACCGCCGCGAGATCCTCGGCAAGACGCTCGCCCACTTCGACAAGAACCGACTCCGCATGCGCTACCAGCACCTGCGTCGCCTCGACCTCGACATCGCCACCGGTGTCGTCGAGGGCGCTGTGCGCCACGTCATCGGCATGCGACTCGACGGACCAGGAATGCGCTGGGGCCTCGATCGACTCGAGCACGTCCTCCACCTACGCTGCATTCTCGTCAACGGCATGTGGGACGACTTCGTCGCGCAGCTCGCTGCGGCTCCGCAGCTGCGCCTTCCCGCGAAGCCCAAGCCGGCTCGGACTCACGACGCCAAGCCCGTAAAGGAGGCGGCGTGATTCAGGTCAGTGGTAATTGCCGGAAACCACGCCGTAAACAGGGATCTGCACCCAGGACACCATGGTCT
>JALZOI010000424.1 GCA_030857245.1 Myxococcota bacterium | reverse complement strand
ACGCTGTATCGTCGTCACCCCGTGATGCGCCTGTACGCCGTGTGCTTCCTGACGGTCCTCGCGTGTGACGGCACCTGCGGGGGCCGGCGGGGATCGACGGGGCGCGATGCCACCGCGGCGCTCGCGGTGCCCCCTCCCAACGACATGGTCCACGTCCCGGCGGGGCCGTTCCTCATGGGGGAGCCCGCGCACGAGGTCGAGCTCGCCGAGTTCTGGATCGACCGCACCGAGGTCACGCAAGGTGACTACGACCGGTGCGTCGCGGCCGGCGCGTGCGGCGCGGTGCCGGCGCTGCTGGACATCGGGCTGCCGCCGCCTCGGTACCCGGTGGTCAACGTGACCTGGCACGACGCCGCGGCGTATTGCGCGTGGGTGGGGAAGCAGCTGCCGACCGAGGAGCAATGGGAGAAGGCCGCGCGGGGCGTCGACGGCCGCACGTATCCGTGGGGCGAAGACCCGCCGACGTGCGAGCGCGCGCTGTTCGAGCGCTGGACGCCCGAGAAGACCGACGCGTGTGGCGAGAAGGATCCGTACACCGCCACTCATCCCGTCGGTTCGCACCCCACCGGCGCCAGCCCGTACGGTGCGCTGGACATGGCGGGCAACGTCCTGGAGTGGACGACCTCGGTCGAAGCACACTACAAGGTCCAGCGCGGCGGTCGCCGGATGGAGGACCTCCACGCCTCGTTCCGGAAGCTCGTCCTCGAGAGCCCCGCGAGTCCGAAACCCCACTTTCAAAAGTGGAAGAACCGGGAACGAATCGTTGGATTTCGGTGCATTCGCATCCCACGCGACCACGAGGTCCCTCGCTAACCGGACGGGTCGAGCGCGCCTCGGGCCGCCCAGATCCCGGCGGCCTCGATCACACACACGACATCGTCGGTGACCCCGGTCGCGCGCGCCTCGCGGAGGCGCGCATCCCCGACCTGGCAACTGGAGAGACGGTCTCGCTGTCGCTCTACACCGTGTGGCCGCGGCTCGTCGGCTGAGCTGCCTCCGGAGCGGCGGGGAGGCGGAGTCATCGAGGCGGCGATGACGACCACGCAGCGGCCGAGGCGCGCGCGGCGGCGACCCTGTATCGTCGTCACGCCGTGATGCGCCTGTACGCCGTGTGCTTCCTGACGTTGCTCGCGTGTGACGGCACCTGCGGGGGCCGGCAGGGATCGACGGGGCGCGATGCCACCGCGGCGCTCGCGGTGCCCCCGCCCAACGACATGGTCCACGTCCCGGCGGGGCCGTTCCTCATGGGGGAGCCCGCGCACGAGGTCGAGCTCGCCGAGTTCTGGATCGACCGCACCGAGGTCACGCAAGGTGACTACGACCGGTGCGTCGCGGCCGGCGCGTGCGGCGCGGTGCCGGCCCTGCTGGACATCGGGCTGCCGCCGCCTCGGTACCCGGTGGTCAACGTGACGTGGAACGACGCCGCGGCGTATTGCGCGTGGGTGGAGAAGCAGCTGCCGACGGAGGCGCAATGGGAGAAGGCCGCGCGGGGCGTCGACGGCCGCACGTACCCGTGGGGCGAAGACCCGCCGACGTGCGAGCGCGCACTGTTTGAGCGCTGGACACCCGAGAAGACCGACGCGTGCGGCGAGAAGGATCCGTACACCGCCACCCATCCCGTCGGTTCGCACCCCAGCGGCGCCAGCCCGTACGGCGCACTCGACATGGCGGGCAACGTTCTGGAGTGGACGGCATCCGAGGAACCACACTACAGGGTCGTGCGCGGCGACCGGACGCTCGGGAACGTCAACACGCTCCGCGTGGCCTACCGCAAGCCCGTCGGCGAGAGCCCCGTGAGTCCGGAACCCCACTTTCAAACGTGGAACAACCGGCACAGAATCATCGGCTTCCGGTGCGTTCGCATGCCCCGCGAGCGCGAGGTCCCTCGCTAACCGAGCGGGTCGAGCGCGCCTCGGGCCGCCCAGATCCCGGCGGCCTCGATCACGCGGACGACATCGTCGGTGACCCCGGTCGCGCGCGCATCGCGGAGGCGCGCATCCACACCTGGCGATCGTCGTGACAGTGGCGCTGCCGGTCTACGCCGCGTGGCCGCGGCGCGCCGGCGGAGCTGCCGGCGGAGCTCGGGCAGGCGGAGTCGTCGAGGCAGCGATGACGACACGCAGCGGACGAGGCACGCGCGACGGCAACCCTGTATCGTCGGCACGCCGTGATGCGCCTGTACGCCGTGTGCTTCCTGACGCTCCTCGCGTGTGACGGCACCTGCGGTGGCCGGCCGGGATCGACGGGGCGCGATGCCACCGCGGCGCTCGCGGTGCCCCCGCCCAACGACATGGTCCACGTCCCGGCGGGGCCGTTCCTCATGGGGGAGCCAGCGCACGAGGTGGATCTCGCCGAGTTCTGGATCGACCGCACCGAGGTCACGCAAGGTGACTACGACCGGTGCGTCGCGGCCGGCGCGTGCGGCGCGGTGCCGGCCATACCAAGGGACATCGCGCTGCCGCCGCCTCGGTACCCGGTGGTCAACGTGACCTGGCACGACGCCGTGGCGTATTGCACGTGGGTGGGGAAGCAGCTGCCGACCGAGGAGCAATGGGAGAAGGCCGCGCGGGGCGTCGACGGCCGCACGTATCCGTGGGGCGAAGCCCCGCCGACGTGCGAGCGCGCGCTGTTCCAGCGGTGGACGCCGGAGAAGACCGACGCGTGTGGCGAGAAGGACCCGTACACCGCCACCCATCCCGTCGGTTCGCACCCCAGCGGCGCCAGCCCGTACGGCGCGCTGGACATGGCGGGCAACGTCCTGGAGTGGACGGCCTCGGTCGAAGCATACTATCGGGTCCTGCGCGGCGGGCGCTGGATGGAGGACCTCCACGCCTCGTTCCGGAGGCTCTTCCTCGAGAGTCCCGCGAGTCCGGACCCCATTTATCAACTGATCCAGAACCGGGAGCGATTCATCGGCTTCCGGTGCGTTCGCATGCCCCGCGAGCGCGAGGTCCCTCGCTAACCGGGCGGGTCGAGCGCGCCTCGGGCCGCCCAGATCCCGGCGGCCTCGATCACGCGCACGACATCGTCGGTGACCCCGGTCGCGCGCGCCTCGCGGAGGCGCGCATCCCGGACCTCCCGATCGCGCGGGGAAGCGAGGTGCGCCTCGACGAGCACCACGAACGTGCTGCTGGCATCCCGTGCCGCGGCATGCCGGAGCGCGTCGTGAGCGCCGCGATCGTCGCCGATCTCGTTCCTCGTCAGCGCGACGACACCCCACAGCTCCGCGCGTTCCGGCCACCGGCGAATCGCCTCCTCCGCCGCGAGGAAAGCCTCCAGGAGCGCCCCGGCCTCGAGCACGTCGCGCACCAGCGCCGCGACGTCGTCGATGGTCCCCGAGCGCGCGGCCGTGACAACCTCGACGATCGACGCTGCCCGCGGAGCCAGCGGATGGTGCTCGTCGGCAAACGCGACGATCGTGGCGGCGACCTCGGGATCCCACCAACCCGCCTCGGCGAGCGCGCCGGCGATGTCGAGGGCGTCGGGACCACGACGCTCGGCCAGCGCGATGGCCAGCGCACCGCGCTGCCCGTGCAAGCCCGGCACGACGACCTCTCGCGCACCCGCGAGATCCCCGGCACGAACGCGCATCCGCAGGAGCTCGAGCTCGTCGTCGGGGGACCGCATCACGCCTCCGGTGTGATCTGCTCGTTGCCGATCTCCTGCTCGAGGATCTTCATCGCGCCGGCGAGTGCAGAGCCACCCGCCTTCCTCTCCAGGTACTCGTGGTCGTGCTTGCTGAGCCAGTACTCGCGGTTCTCGTTGCGCGCGAACGTGTATGTGCTGTCATAACGGCCCGGCGCGGATCCTTCGACACGAAGCGCGAATGGCAGGTCCTTGACCTTCTGGTCGGCGATCTGCTGGCGTAGCCCTTGGTTGAACCCGGGCATGCGCGCCCTCTCGATCTTCACCGGGGTCTTAGGATCGAACACGTTGGTGCCACCGAGATCGATCTCGATCACGCCCGCGGTACTCGGAAGCTTGTGTCTCCAATCGCGGTGAACCTGCTTGCTCATGTCGGTGCCGGTCTCGCCCGCGGGATCGGTCGGGTTCTCCCGCTCCCCGAGCTGGGCCTTGGTGACGAACTTCACCCACTGCTCGAAGCTCGCGTCGTACTGGATCTTCTTGACGTTCGGGATCTCGGCCTTCATCGCGCGGTCGAGGTCCATCGCCTTGCGCAAGCCCGCACCGGGTTCGCCTTGCTCCAGCGCGTCGAGTTGCGGCAGGAGCACGTTGGCGAGGTGGAGCTTCTCGAAGTCAGCTTGTTTTGCGTTGATCGCGCTCTCGTGAAGCATGCGAAACGAGACGTGGGGTGCGTGCTTCGCAATCTCGTCCTTCCTGAACGTCGCCGTCGCCGCGGCCATGACCGACTGCTCGAGGAAGGACTTGACTCCTTCTTCGACGACGACGCTGGCGTCCTTCACGAGGCGTTTGGCGACGGCGAGGCCCACGCCCGCCATCGCGCCGCCGAGAGCCGCGGTCGCGCAGCCGAGCAAGATGTCCATCCACACCGACTGCTTGGGCGGGGGATCGTTGACGAGGGTCTGCGCACTCAACGCCGTGTTGGCGTTGCGCATCTCGAGGAACATGTAGTTGTAATCCGTCTTCAACCAGCTCTTTGCCTCGGCGAAGCCGTTCGGTCGCGCGCCGGGGTTGCCCTCGTCGTCGGCCTTGCTGATCTCGGCGCGGATCGAATGGACCGGCGTGTCCCCCAGCTTGGCATCGTACGGCAGCGCGGCGACCACGCCGAGCGCCCCACCTTCCTGCCGGGCATGCAGCCGGATCTCGTAGATGCCATTGGTGAGGGTCTTCACGCCCTTGAACACGAGCCCGGGAACCATCACGTGTGCGCGCACGTCCTCGAGGGGATCGCGGCTCGCCCGGCGGAGGTCGTGGAGCTGGGTGGTGATGACGAGCTCTTCGCCCACCAGCATGTTCCCGGCGAACGGTCGACGCTTGTGATCGCGCTCGGTCTCGAGCTCGACATCGTGCGCGGTCGGCCTGGCGACGACGACGTCCATCGCGGTCTGCGCCTCGTCTAGTGGGCCCTTGGAGGCGCCGTACTGCACCCGGGAGGCGACGCGATAGTCGCCGACGCCGCGGACGACGAACGGCCACGATGTGGCCGGTCCTTCGAGATCGGGCTTGGCGACCGCGCGGTGCGGCGGTCCGTCGACGGTGTGCGACCACGCGTACTTCATGCCCTTCGGCGCGGCCCGTTCATTCGCGACGCGGACGCGATGCGGGTACACCTCACCCAGGCGCATCTGCGCGCGGCGGTCATCGGTCTCGAGCTCGGGCACGAACGTGCCGGTCGCCTTGCGCTGGGTGATGCCCGCGCCCGCGCTCGCGCTCGCGGTGGCGGGCTGGCCGCCGGTCGCAGCATCGAGTAACGGCTCGGCCGACTCACCGGCGACGACCGCGTCGGCGACCTGGTCGGCGGCCTGCTCGTGCGCCGGCGAAGGGTCCACGCCGTTGCCCGACACGGCTCCGGCTCCCTGCTGCACGGTGTGCGCGGCTTCGTGCGCCGCGGTGTGAAGATCCGGCTGCTTCGCGAACGCGACGCGATCGCCGGTCGCGTAGGCTTCTGCGCCGAGTGCTTCGGACGCTTCCGCTGCGTCGCCACCGACCTGGGCGCGGACACCGGAGACGTCATGCTTGCCGAACGACGCCTGGATCCGTTCGGCGTGTGGCAGCTCCTGGCCGGCACCCGCGACACCGGCTCGCGCCGTTTGCTGGACGTCGTCGACGGGCTCGGCGTCTCGGCTGGCGCGTCGCTGGATCACGGTGTCGATCTCGCCGAGCGACTGCTGACGCGCCGACGGCCCGCCAAGCTTGCGCTGGATCGGGCGCGCGCCGAGCTCGTTCAGGGCTTGGTGCTGGAAGCGCGCTTCGACGTCGGTTGTCTGCTTCCTCTGGACGGGCGACTCGACGGCGTTGGAAGGCGCCTGACGCTCGGTGGGTTCTTGCTCTCTCGACATCGCTTGCTCCTCACAACGAACCGGTCGTCAGTACGTAACCCATCGAGAGGTACTCGCTGCGCGCGGCCGCGACGAGCGTCGCGTGCTCGATTGCCTGGCGGTGCTGCGCGGCGGCGAGAAACGCCGCCGCGAGCGCCGCGTTGCGAATGTTCGCGCCGGTCATCTTCGGGAACTGGCGCGCCAGGGCGCACTCGTCGATGTCGCGCGCCAGCGGTGCGCCCTCCGCCGAGATCATGCGCTTCCACAGCAGCGTGCGGTCGTGCTCCTCCGGGTGCTGGAACACGACGTGAGTAGCAAGCCGGCGCTTGAACGCCTTGTCGATGCTCGCGTCGAGGTTGGTGGTGAGGATCACCATGCCGTGGAAGTTCTCCACTCGCTGGAGCAAGAAGTTGACCTCGAGGTTCGCGTAGCGATCGCTCGAGCTCTTCATCTCGGTCGATCGCTTGCCGAACAGCGAGTCCGCCTCGTCGAACAGGAGGATCGCGTGGCCATCCTCGGCCGCATCGAACAGCTTCGCGAGCTGTTTCCCCCCTGTGCCAGGGTAGTTGTCGCATGACGCTGGCGGATTGAGCGCCCGCGTTCTTCACCACCGTTCGCACACGGGGGACCGAGGACCCATTGTCTCTCTACTCTGAAGGATTCCGAAACCGGAT
>JALZOI010001034.1 GCA_030857245.1 Myxococcota bacterium | reverse complement strand
GCACCGGGTCGCGATGGTCGGCGACGGCATCAACGACGCCCCGGCGCTCGCGGCCGCCGATCTCGGGGTCGCGCTCGGCACCGGGACCGAGATCGCGGCGGCCACCGCGGATGTCACGCTGCTCGGTGGCGGCATCGCCAGCCTGCCGCTCGCGCTCGGGCTCGCGCGCGCGACGCTCCGCACCATCCGGCGGAACCTGATCGGAGCGTCGGCCTACAACCTCGTCTGCATCCCCATCGCGGCCGCCGGGTTGCTGTCCCCGGTGCTGGCGAGCGCGGCCATGTCGCTGTCGAGCGTCACGGTGCTGGTTTCGTCATTGCGATTACGGTCCTGGTCGCCAGAGTGATCCAGGTCGCGGGTCCGGGGCGGGTTCGGGCGGGTGTTATGTTGTGGAATCCGTTGCGCACCGGCGAACATGGCGGCGGGCCGGGGTCTCCTATTCATGTGGCATCGCACGTTCGTCTCGCTCGTCTCGCTCCTCTCGTTCGGGTCGCTGGTCGCGGTCACGCTCGGCGTCGCCGGCTCGCTTGGCGGCTGTAGCTTCGCCGCGCCGATCACGGGTGACGGCGCCATCCCGCCGACCGTCACGGTCGGCTTCGAGGCCGCGTCGACCCAGACCGACGAGCGCTCGGGCGTCGTCGAGGTCGCGGTCGTGCTCTCCGAGGTCACGGACGTCCCCGTCACCGTGAGCTACGAGATCGCCACGAGCAGCACCGCCACCCCGGTCGCCGACTTCACCACGGGCAACAGCTCCGTCACGATCTCGCCCGGCGAGACCCGCGCCACCTTCCAGCTCACGATCAAGGACGACACCGACGAGGAGGGCGACGAGAGCATCGACCTCATCCTGGTCTCGCCCACGGGTGCGCGGCTCGGCACCGACGAGCACGAGGTCCGGATCAGCGCGAACGTGCTGCCGCGTGTGAGCTTCACGACGCTCACCTCGATGGCCGACGAGCCGCTCGACCCGACGCTCGAGATCCGGCTCGATGTCATGTCGGCGTTCCCGGTGACCGTCGAGTACGTGCTCGGCACCGGCACCGCCGGCGCCGCCGACCACGACCTCGCACCCGGCAGCGTGACGTTCGCGCCCGGCGAGACCACGAAGGTGATCCCGATCGACGTCAAGCAGGACGAGCTCGACGAGGATCCCGAGACCGTGATCGTGACGCTCCAGAGCGCGATGAACGCGATCATCCTCGCCGCCGCCAGGACCCGCACGCACACGATCCTCGACGAGGATCCCGAGCCGGTCGTGGCCTTCGCGGTCGCGACGTCCGCGGTCTCCGAGGGCGGTGTGACCGCGAATGTCGTGCTCCAGCTCTCGGTGGTGAGCGGCCGCGCCGTGATCGTCCCGTTCACGATCGACAACGCCAGCTCGGCGACCGGGGCCGCCGACTTCGTGGTCGCGACGGCGTCGCCGGTCACCATCCCGGCAGGCACCGCGACCGTGAACGTCGCGATCACGATCATCCAGGATCCCACCGACGAGCCCAACGAGACCGTCGTGCTCGCGCTCGGCAACGCGACGAATGCCGGCGAGGCCGCGCCGATGTCGCACACCCTGACGATCATCGACGACGATCTGAGCTGCTATGGCCCGCCGAACAGCGCCAGCGACGTGTGCTTCGACACGGCGCCGACCGGTGACCTCACGCACTCGGGTGCGATCGACACCGACGCCAGCGCGCTGTGCGCCGCGACCCAGCCGGTCGGCTGGCGGCCGCTGCAGGACGAGGCGTGCGTCGTCGCGCGGGCCACCATCACGATCAACGGCGGCGTCCGCGTGTTCGGGTCGCGCCCGCTCGTCCTCGTCGCCGCGAGCTCGATCAGCATCACCTCGATCCTCGATGCGTCGAGTGACGCCGGGCTCGCGGGGCCGGCGGCTCCGTCGAGCGCCTGCAAGACCTTCGTCGCGGTGCCGGGCAACAGCCCCGGTGGCGCCGGCGGTGGCGCCGGCGGCTCGTTCATGAGCGCGGGGGCGAGCGGCGGCACCGGGAACTCCGGCGC
>JALZOI010001033.1 GCA_030857245.1 Myxococcota bacterium | reverse complement strand
CGGCCGAGCTGACGCCCGCCGCGGTCGCACTCGGCGAGCTGATGTTCGCCGATCCTCGGCTCTCGGCGACGGGCACGCTGGCGTGCGCGAGCTGCCACGATCCCAAGGCCGGCTTCGCGGGCGGGCTGCGCCAGGACACCGCCGGCGGCAAGCCGAACTTGCGGCGCGCGCCGGGCCTCGTGAACCTCGCGTACGCGACGGCGTTCGGCTGGGACGGCCGCTACGACGAGCTCAACGATCACCTGCTCGCGCACGTCCGCGGCCAGCTCGGCGACGAGCTCGACGTCGCGGTCGCGCGGCTCGGCGCGCTGCCCGAGTATCGCGCCCACTTCGCGCGGGTCGGCGGCACGCCGCGCGAGGCGACGCTCCTCGGGCTCGCGGCCTACAGCCTCACGCGCTACGCCGGCAACGCGCCGTGGGATCGGCTCGAGCGCTCGCCCGACGTGCCGGCCGACATCAGGGCTGGCTACCAGCTGTTCTCGGGCAAGGCGCAGTGCTCGGTCTGTCACCCGCCGCCGCTCTACACGGATCAGGGGTACCACCGGCTCGGCCTGATCGCGACGCCCGACGAGGGCCGCGGCCGGATCGATCCGACCAAGCAGGGCGCGTTCAAGACCCCGACCTTGCGCGGCGCCGCGCATCGCACCGGCTTCTTCCACGATGGCAGCGCGCGCACCCTCGACGACGCGATCGACTGGCACCTCGCGGGTGGCGTGGGTCAGGGCGCAGATCCGAGCATCATCGATCCGGCGCTCGTGAAGGTCACGCTGACGCCCGAGCAGCGCGCGCAGCTCGGCGCGTTCGTCCGCGCGCTCACCGACGCGTCCGGATCCTCCGGCCTGCCCCCGCGCCCGTGATCGCGGTGAAGCCTCCTCCGGTCCCGTGGCGCACGCGCGCGCGCACCGAGCTCGAGGTCCGCGTCGGCGGCGTCCAGCTCCGCGCGATGGGACGCGCGATCTCGCTGGCAGCCGGGGTCAAGCCCGCGGTCGCGCCGAGCGGGGTCAGCTACACCGCGCGACCCGGGCGTCGAGGCGCGCCGCTCGTCGGCGTCCACGGCTTCGGCGGCGACAAGGAGACCTGGCTCATGATGTCGGCGCTGGTGCCGCGCGCGCGCGGTGTCGTGCTGATCGATCTGCCGGGTCACGGTCGATCGGCGGACGTGCCCGAGGAGCACGCGAGCATCCGCCACCACGCCGAGGCCGTGCTCCGCGTGCTCGATCACGCGAGCGTCGACCGCGCGGTCATCTGTGGCAACTCGATGGGCGGCGGCGTCGCGCTCCGGCTCGCGGCCTCGTGGCCCGATCGCGTCGCCGGGCTCGTGCTCGTCGCATCGATCGGGCGCGACGTCCACGCCGGGGGCGCGCGCGCGTGGGTCGACGGCGAGAACCCGCTGATCCCGGCAGAGGCCGACGTCGATCGGTTCATGCAGATCGTGCTCGAGCGGCCGCCGCCCGTCGGCCGCGCCGTGATCCGCCACGTGATCACGATGCGCGCGCGGCGAGCCTCGGCGCTGCATCGCCTGTTCCGCGGCTTCATCCTGCGCGACGGCGAGGCGGGCGTGCCCGGCGACCTCGGTGCGATCACGCACCGCGCTCTCGTGATCCACGGCGAGCAGGACCGCATCATCGATCGGCGCGTCGCCGAGGATCTCGCCGCCGCCCTGCCCCGCGCCGAGCTCGTGGTGATGCGCGGCGTCGGTCATGCGCCGCAGCTCGAAGCTCCACGGCACACCGCGCGGATCATCGAGCAGTTCGCGCGCGGGCTCGACGCCGAGCGCAAGACTCCGGTCGACGGGCGCCGCGAACGAGAGTAGGGTCGGCCCGCCATGTGGTGGCGCCGCCTCCGCTACGTCCTGCTGCTGGTCTCGCTGTGCGCGATCGCGACGTGCCCGACCGCCAAGCGCTCGTGCACCGCGCGGACGCGAGCCCAGGAAGCCGACGACCTGCTCGCGTACCTCGCGGATCGCGTCGCCGCGACGATCGCCGCGACCGGGCGCGTGCCGCCGGCCGCCGC
>JALZOI010001032.1 GCA_030857245.1 Myxococcota bacterium | reverse complement strand
GACTCCCACCGCGCGAGCTGCCCGCGCCGACACCCCGGCCGTACCCCATGCCGGTGCCATGGCCGGTGCCATGGCCGGCGCCATGGCCGGTGCTGATCGTCCCGTACCGTCCCGGGCCGACGATGTCGCTCGTGCGTGCCTGCTCGAGGGCTTGCGCGCGGCCGAGGCCACCGTACGTCGTGCTGCGGTCGAACCCGCTGCTGTGGTCCTGCTTCCCCAGCGTGCCTTCCTCGAGGGCCATCGCGAGGTGCTCGCGCGGCCCCTCGTCGGGCGCGGCCTCGCCTGCTTCGACGTCGCCGGGCGCGGCAGGGTCGGCTTCCGGCGCGACCGCCTCGAGGGTGGTCAACTCGACCGGCTCCGGGGCGGGCGCAGAGCCGCTCTTGCAGGCGGTGGTCGTGAGGGCGGCGAGGAGGACGCGGGCGATCGTTCTACGCATGTCCGCACGACACCCGCGGCTCGTCGAAAGTTCCACGGAACGCGCGGGCCCGCGTGGTGTCACCGCAGCATCGGGTCCGCGATCAGGACGTCGACGTCGCGGCGGGTCGCGGCTTCGCGACGAGCGCGATCGCGATGCCGCCGAGGATCGCCGCGCTCGCGATCCCGAGCTGCGCCGTCAGCGGTTCGCCGAGCACGAGCGCGCCGGCCACGGCGGCGATCACCGGCACCGCGAGCTGCACGATCGCGGCGCGGGTCGCGGGGAGGTGCGGCAAGGCCGCGTACCACAAGCTGTAGCCGATCCCCGAGGCGATCGCGCCCGAGCTGATCGCGAGCGCGATACCGCGCAGCGTGACGTGCCCACCGGCGAGCGGGATCGCGACGAGCAGCAGGGCCGCGAGCGGCACCGCGCGCAGGAAGTTGTCGGCGGTGATCGCCAGCGGATGCGCGGCGCCGCGCCCACGCAGCGAGTACAGGCCCCAGCTCGCGCCGGCCATCGCCATCAGCGCGGCGGCGCCGGGATCGGGGGCGGCGAGGCCGGGCAGCGTGAGCACGACGAGGCCCGACGCGGCGACCGCGAAGCCGAGCCACGCCAGCGCTGATGGTCGCTCGCCGCGCGCGACCCCGACGCCGATCATCGTCGCCTGCACGCTCGCGAACAGGACGAGCGCCCCGGTCGCGGTCGTCAGCCGGAGGTACGCGAACGAGAACCCGGCCGCGTAGATCACGAGCGCGGCCGCGGAGGGCCAGCTCCCCGCGCGACGCACCGGCTCGCGCCGCGCGAGCAGCCACAGGATCGCGGCGCCCGACGCGATCCGGATCGCGGTGAAGCTCGCCGCATCGATCGAGCCCGCGCCGAGCGCCGCGCGACAGAGCAGGGAGTTCGCGGCGAACCCGAGCAGTGCCGCGCCCGCGAGCGCGATCACGGCTCCTCGGCTGCGCGGCGTCACCGCGCGAGCGTACCTTCCGGGGCCCCTGAAGCTCGCGCTTGATGCGCGAGTAGGGGCCCGTGCGGCGCGCACTTACCGAAGTGCTTCGATGCGTGGACACGAGATTTTTTGCAAGGTTGATGAGCCCGTCCTACGATTTCGGTGCCGTGACACGCATCGCAACTACAGGCCTGTGGCTTTCGCTCGTGGTCGGGTGCGCGTCGCCGATGTCCGCGATGCGCGCCGACAACAAGCGCCTCACCGAAACCGTCACCGATCTTCGCAGCGATCGCCGCTCGCAGGAGCGCAAGCTCCGCGATCTGCAGCGCCAGCTCGATCTGCTCCGCGCGCAGGTCGCGACGTCGGTGATCGATGGCTCGATGCCGAGCCTGCCCGTCGAGGTCGTCGGTCCCCCGCCCGGCGCGGCCGCGAGCTCTGGCAGCTCCACGGAGGCGCGCGTCGTCGGGATCGCCGACGACGGCACGGAGATCGTGTACGAGGGCGACGCCGCCGCGGGCAAGGTCGCCACGATGGAGGACGACGAGCCGATCGTTCGCCGCGCCCCGGCGCGTAGCGAGCTGGCTCCCGTCACCCCGGCGGGTCGGGGCAGCTCGCGGCGCGCCATCGCTGCCCGCAGCGCCCGCCCGCAGC
>JALZOI010000423.1 GCA_030857245.1 Myxococcota bacterium | reverse complement strand
GCGATGGCCACCGCCGGCTTCGGCGCCGCGCTCGCCGACGATGACGAGCCCGGGGCGCGCGCCGTCGAGGTGGCCACCATGCTCGGCGACTCCGTCGTCGACGTGAAGCACTGCATGGACCCGCGCGGTGGCACCGTCACCGCGGCCACGTGGGGCTTCGCCGCCGGCGGCCTCGCGTGCCTGCTCGCCTCGGCGACCGCGTTCTACGTCTCGGTCGACACCGCCGCCACCAACCGCGCCGCCCTCGACTACCACACCACCGTCCTCGAGAAGCCTGCGTACTCGTACCGGCCGCACACCGTGCCCGCCGGCGTCGACTGGCTCGCGTTCGGGGGGCTCGCGCTCGGCCTCGCCAGCCTCACCGGCGCGCTCGTGCGATCGCGCCGCGAGCGGCAGAGCCCTTACTACCGGATCGGCACCGCCGCCAACGTGCAGCAGGCCGTCGAGCACGCGCCGTCGGAGAGCTTCCCGCTGGTCGCGCCGTCGGGCGACGACTTCGTCTTCAACTACGGCGCCGGGATGGAGGGTGAGCTGATCCTCGACGGCACCTCGACGCCGCTCGCCGAGCTCGCGGCCGCCGGGCGGGCCCGACCGTCGCTGACGACCGCGGGCGCGATCGAGGTCCCGATCCCCGCACGCGCGCGGATCCGGGCACGATCGGGGCAGACCACGTTCCTGGTCTCCGCGGTGGCGCGCCCGCGGGCGCAAGCCGTACCGCTGTTCGCGAACGTCGAGCGCCGCACCCTCGGGTACGTCGCGGGCTCGCTCGCGCTCCATGTCGGCATGGTCGCGTTCCTGCAGACCATCCCGATCGACGACGGTGGCGTCAGCATCGAGCTCGGCGCGCACGAGACCACGACCATCGACACCAGCGCGACGACCACCGACGACGTCCCACCCGAGGTCGTGCAGGCCGCTACCGACGGCAGCTCGGGCGATCCCGCGAGCGGCGGGAAGATGGCGCTCGAGGAAGGTGCGGCCGGCAAGCCCGATGCACCGAGCGAGACCGGCAAGCTCACGATCAAGGACAACCAGGCCCCGCCGGCGCTGTCCCGCGAGCACGCGATCGAGGCCGCGCGGGCCGCGGGCATCATGGGCAGCACCGCGATGCTGCGGGGCGGGATCGCGTCGCTGACCGGCGGCGCGGAGCTGTCGAGCGGCTTCGATGGCGCCGACGTGTACGGCCCGCTGTTTGGCGCCGCCGGCGAAGGCCGCGGCAACTTCGGCTTCGGGCGCCAGGGCTTCGGTCCCGGCGGAGGCTGCGGCGGGGACTGCGGGATCGTCGGCACCGGCCGCTACGGCACGATCGGCGACGGCCCGGGCACCGGCCCCGACGGCTGGGGCACGGGCACCGGCAAGGGCACGTTGCGCAAGCGCACCGGCATCCTGCCGACGACGGACGTCGGCATGCCGACCCAGCCGACGGACGGTCTCGACAAGCGGATCATCCGTCGCTACGTGATGCGCACCGTCGCGCGCATCAGCTACTGCTACGAGAGCCAGCTGCTCGCGAATCCGAGCCTCGCCGGGACGGTGTCGGTGCAGTTCCTGATCTCACCGACCGGCAGCGTGGCGAGCTCGATCGGTAACGGCGTCGACGCGAAGGTCGCGAGCTGCGTCGCGGGCGTCGTCAAGAACATCGAGTTCCCGCGTCCGAGCAACGGTGGCAGCGTCCAGGTGAATTACCCGTTCACGTTTCGCGCCGCCGGTCACTGACGCACGCCCGCGCGCACGATCCGCGGCATCGCGATCAGCTCCCTCGGGGCTGGTCGCGTTATCATGTGCGCGATGTCCGGGGTGTACAGGCGAGGCGCCGTGGTGGCGGCCGTGCTGGCGGCAGTCCTGGCGGGCACCGCGTCCGCGCAGACCCCCGCGGTGGACCCGGCGGATCTCCCGCCGCTGCCGCCCGCCGACGAGGACCTCTCGAGCTCGGCGACGGTGCTCGCGGCCGCCTCCGCCGAGGAGGACGTCGTGGTCGGGGCGGCGAAGCGCGAGCAGAGCCTCGGCAACGTGGCGTCGGCCGTCACCGTGATCAGCGCGGACCGGATCCGGCGGTTCGGCTACCGCACCGTGGGCGAGGCGGTTGGCGCGGTCGCCGGGCTGTACCTCGAGGACAACCGGATCAACGCCTCGCTCGGCATCCGCGGCCTCCAGATCCCCGGTGACTTCAACACGCGGATCCTGGTGCTCGTCGACGGCGCGACGGTCAACGAGGCCTGGGGCGCGTCCTCCGGGCTCGGCTTCGAGAACGTCGTCACGATCGACGAGATCTCGCGCATCGAGGTGATCCGCGGGCCGGTGTCGTCGGTGTACGGCGCCAACGCGTTCTTCGGGATCATCAACATCGTGACGCGCGGAGCCGCCGAGTCGGCGCGCGCGTGGGGCCGCGTCAGCGTGAACAAGATCGTCGGCGTCGTCGGTGCGGCCGGGTTCGCGGCGGGCGGGGTCGATCGCCAGCTCCGCGGCTCGGTGCTCGCGATGAGCCGGTTCGGCGAGACGCTCTCGGTGCCCGAGCTCGGCGATGATCTGCAGGGCGACGGCGGCCACGGCTTCATCGCGTCGCTGGTCGGCTCCTCCGGCGGCACGTTCGGCCAGATCCGCGCGTTCCGCACGCGCACCGACTCACCGTTCGCGCCGTACGACGGCGACCCGACGGCGGCGACGCCGTACGAGCAGTACAACTCGCAGCTGCTCGTCGAGGGCGGGCACTCGCGCGAGCTCACGAAGCGGCTGACGGTGGCGGCCCGCGGCTACTTCAACATGTACCGGTTCTCCGACGACATCGAGGAGTTCGAGGGGACCACGCCGTTCGTCGACTTCGGCGACGCGACGACGATCGGCAGCGAGGTCCGGGGCCGCTTCGACGCGATCGAGGACGGCAAGCTCGGCATCACGGCGGGCGCCGAGGCCAGCTACAACCGGACCAAGAGCCGCTCGTTCTACGTCGGTGACGAGGCGAACGGCGCGGGCGGCCTCGCGGGCGTCCCGCTGGATTTCAGCCTGCAGGGCCTCTACACGGAGGTCGATAGCGCACCGACGAAGTGGCTCGGCGCCGTCGCCGGGCTGCGCTTCGACCGCAACTCGAAGGTCGATCGTCGGGTGTCGCCGCGCGTCGCGCTGTTCGTCGCGAAGCCCGAGCACTACGGGCTCAAGCTCCTCTACGCCGAGGGCTTCCGGAACCCGAGCCCGTTCGAGGGCGCGTTCTTCGACAACACGACGTTCGCCGCGAACCCCGCGATCGGTGCCGAGCGGATCCGCAGCTACGAGGCGGTCGCGTGGGCCAAGCCCATCCCCGGCCTGTCGACGCGGCTCTCGGTGTTCCACTGGGACGCGCGCGACGTGATCGAGCAGCTCCCCGAGCCGACGCCGGTCGATCCTGCGATGCCGCTGCTCCAGTTCCAGAACGTCGGTCGCTTCGTCTCGCAGGGCATCGAGGCGGAGCTCAGCTACCGCAACAGCGCCGGCTGGTACGCGTTCGGCGGCGGCGCGTACGCGCACGTCGGCACGACGATCGTCGAGAACGCGGCGGTCGCCTTCGGCGCCGTGCCCGATGCCGCGAAGCTGTCGGCCACCGCCGGGATCTCGACGCCGCGGCTGCTCGACCTCGCGCACGTGTCGACCGAGCTCAGCTACCTCGGGCGGCGTCCGACCCGCCCCGACCTCGACGGTGATCCCTCCCCGGCCTCGCCGGCGTGGTACGGCCTCAACGTCACCGTCCATGCGCCACACGTGCGCGGGTTCGATCTGACGATCGGCGCGCGCAACCTGCTCGGCACCCGCGATCAGCTCCCCGCGCCTGGCGACTACGATCGCAACGCCTCGCCGAACACGGTCGTGATCCCGCGCGTGCCCGGCGAGGGCCGCGAGATCTACGTCAAGGTCGGCTATTCGTACTAGTTGCCGGAGAGGGCGAGCGCCCAGCGGCGCCACTTCGGTTCGAACGTCTCGAGCGATTCGCCGAGGACGGCCTCGAGCGCGGCGCGCCCGGTGAGATCCCGCTGGTCGGCGACGAACCGCTTGTAGAAGTCCCGCAGCGTGCCCTGCTCCTGCAGGTAGAGCAGCAGGTACCGCGCGTACGCATACGAGTCGTAGCGCGCCTCGTAGAAGCCAGCGCGCGTCGTGTCGAGCAGCGTCTTGATCGACGGCAGCGTCCGCTTGCGGATCTCGCGCTTGAGGTTCGGTAGCCGCCAGTTCGGCAGCCCGACGATGTGGCCTTGTTTCTCGACCGGGCGCTCGTACAGCGACGCGAGGCCCTCGTTGAACCACGACGGCACGTCGGGGAAGTTCGCCTCCATGTACGGATGCACGAGCTCGTGCGACAGCGTGCCGGCACCCGGCCCGATGTTCATGATCATCGCCTCGTCATCCGGCGAGTAGTAGCCGTACGGGGTCTCGGGCTCGTCGTCGAAGAACTGCTTCGCGCCCTTGCGATACGTCTGCTCGTTCTTGAACAGCCAGACCTCGATCAGCTTGGCGGGACGCTTCGTGAAGTAGTCCTGCTCGAGCAGCCCGATCGTCCAGCGCATGAAGCCGCTCGCCCGCTGCTTGACGCGTGCCTTGCCCTCGTCACCGACCACGACGAACGGGCCCTCGATCAGCACGGTGAAGCCCTGACCGGCGAGCTTCGTCTCGAGCGCGGCCTTGCGCGCCTCGAGTTGCTGCGGGCTGGGCTCCGCCGCCGCGAGCGATGGCACCAGGGAGGCCAGGCCGAGCCAGGCGATCGTGATCAGGCGTTTGCTCATCGTCACGGCGACAGCAGGATAGCGCCCGGTGTTGCGGGCTCGCATCGCGAAATCGCCCGCATGCTCCGTCGACGAATTCGTCCAAGGACACCGGCTTGCTCGGTGTTTCACGGGGGCGACGTGGCTGCTCCGCGACCCGTGACGCGCCCGCCGCGCTATCGTAGGCGCATCGTGAGTGAGCCCATGCGCGGCCTCGTGCCGGTCGAGCTCGCCGCGGTGCTCGCCATCGCCTGTGCGCCGCTTCCGGAGGCGCTGCCGGTCGCCCTGCCGCTGCTGATCGTGGCCACGCTGTCGCACTGGGTGCGGCGGCGGAGCTGGGCCGACGTCGCCGGTGGCGGCCCCGAGCGCCTCGCGATCGGCGCAGGCGTCGGCGTGGTCGCGCTCGCGCTCGCCCTGCTCGCCGGCACGCCGGTCGTCGAGACGCTGAGCAACCGCGCCGTCGAGTGGTCGATGTTCCCGAACGTCCGCGGCAATGCGAGCCAGCTCGCGGTCGTCGCGCTCTACGTCGGGATCTCGGCGCTCGCCGCCGAGCTCGCGCTGCGCGGCTGGATCGTCGAGCGCGTCATGGAGCTGTCGCCGGGGCCGGCGGTGCTGCCGGTGCTGGTCGGGGCGCTGGCGGAGGCCGCGCTGACGGCGGGCGGGCTCGAGGTCCGGATCGGCGCCGGGATCTTTGGCGCCGGCCTCGGCTGGATGTACGTGGCCGGCGGGCGCAGCGTGCTCGCCCCGGTCTGTGCCCGCGTGGTGTTCCAGGTCGGCGCGGTGGTGCTCGAGTCGTTGCGGCTGATCGGGTAGCAGCCCGGGCCGCGCGGGGCTCTCAGGGAGCGGCGACCGTGACGTTGGTGCGTTGGGTGATCCACCGGGCGAGCGCCGCACCACGCGGCGGCGGCGGCGGCACCGCGAGCGGCCACAGCCGGACGCGATCATCGTCGCTGGTCGAGATCACCATCGTGCCGTCGGGGGTGAGCGCGACGGTCTTCACCGAGGCGCGGTGGCCGTGGAAGCTGCGCGCGGGGCCGCCGGTGATCGGCCAGACCCGGACGACGCGATCGATGCCGGCGGCGGCGATCAGGGTGCCGTCGAGCGAGATGGCGAGATCCGTGATGCCGGCGTCGTTGCCGGCGAGCTCGAGGGAGGGCCGGCCGGGCGTCGTCACGCGCACGACGCGATCGCCGCCGGCCGACACCAGCTGCGTGCTGTCGGGCGTCCACACGAGGTCACGCACCACGTCATCGTGCGCGGCGACCCGCTGCGCGCGGGGGCTGCCGATCGTCCACACGAACACCGCGCCGTCCTCCCCGCCCGAGGCCAGGCGCGTGCCATCGGGCGCCGGGACGAGCACGCGGAGCTCGCCACCGTGGATGGCGATCGACGTGACCTGCTGCGTCGCGACGTCGTACGCGAGGATCCGCCCGTCGCCGGTGCCGGTCCAGATCCGGGTTCCATCGGCGCTCCACGTCACGGGGCGGAGCGGATGCGTGGCCTTGATCGCGACGCTGCTCTCGCCCGTCGTCACCGACCAGATCCGCAGCGTGCCGTCCTCGCTCGCGGACGCGAAGCTCAGCGCATCGGGTGCGAACGTGAGCCCGCGGACCGCGCCGGTGTGGCCGGTCAGCACCTTGGACTCGCCGGTCACGAGATCCCACAGCCGGACGCCGCGGTCGGTGCCGCCGGTGAGGAGCTGGCGCTTGTCCGGCGAGATCGCGATGGCCTCGAGCGGCCCGACGTGGCCGCCGAGATCGTCGCCGCGGCGCGAGTCGATGTGCCAGCCCCACACGTGGCCGTCGTCGCTGCCGGTGAACATCGTGCCGGGCTTGCCGAGCACGAGCTGCTCGACGTCGTCGTGCGGGCCGGCGAGCTCGAAGCCCGCGCCGCGCGCCGCCGCTCGCTCCGCGAGGGTGCGGGCCTCGGG
>JALZOI010001031.1 GCA_030857245.1 Myxococcota bacterium | reverse complement strand
GGGCGGGCACGGCGTCCGCCACGAGCTCGGCGAGCGCGCCGGCGAGCGCGGCCGGGAACTCCTGGCCGATCACGTCGCTCGTGCAGCGCGGGATCGGGTGCGGTCCCTCGAGGAGCGCGCCATCGGGGGCGAAGGTCGCGACGTGGGCGTAGAGCCGATCGCCGAACCACAGATCGGCGCGGTCGTCGGTGAGCCGCGCGGGCGAGCCGGCGCGCTCGTAGCTCGTGCGGTCGAGGACGGCGCGCTCGAGCGAGCCGCGGAGCTCGACAAAACCGTGCGGGTGCGCGAGCCGCTCGAACGGGGCGGGGGAGAAGTCGATCGGGATCGGCGGCAGCACGCGGGCGGCGAGCCGGTCGGTCAGCGAGGCGGTGAAGGCGTCCTCGAACGCGGCGGTGCGGAACGAGCGCGCGAGGGCGTGGAACAGCGCCGTCGTCGGGTAGCGCCCGGCGTAGCGCAGCGCGGGAATCTTGGCGCGTGCCGCGAGCAGCGCGATGACGTTGAGGATCGCGCCGCCGGCACCCGGGGCGAGCCGACCGGGCGCGCCGACCGTCGGGATCTCCGCGGGGCGGAGCCAGTCGAGCGCGGTCATCGTCGTCGTGTGATCGCCGCTCGTGATCGCGTGGGCGCCGCCGAGCAGCGGATCGCTGATCACGGCGCCGTCGACGACCGCGCCCGGGACCTCGAGGCGCGCGAGCTGGTCGCCGTTCCAGGTCAGCGTCGCCCACACGTGACCGGTGCGATCGACGATGCGCGCGAGCCGGCCGTCGGCGAGCTCGTAGGTCGTGCCGAACGCGGCTGCGTGCTCCTCGCTAGGCGGCTGGCGCTCGCCCGAATGATCCGTCATCTGGGCAGCTTCGCACGGCTTTAGCAGCTCGTAGCCCTTCCGCAAGTACGCGTGATTTGGGATCGTCCCGCCCGCATGAAGTTAGGCATCGTCAGGGAGACGTCGCCGGGCGAACGGCGCGTCGCCGCGTCGCCGCAGGTCGTCGCGAAGTGGATCAAGGGCGGCTGGCTCGTGCAGGTCGAGCGAGGTGCCGGCGTCCTCGCGAGCTACCCCGACGCGCAGTACGAGACGGCCGGCGCGACGATCGTCGAGCGCGCCGCCGCGTGGGGCACGAGCGACATCGTGCTCAAGCTGCGGCCGCCGCTGATCAACGCGGACGGCTCGTGCGAGGCCGATCAGATGCGCGAGGGCACGACGCTGATCTCGTACATCCAGCCCGCGCAGAACGCCGAGCTCGTCGCCAAGCTCGCCGCGCGCAAGCTGACGGTGATCGCGATGGATCAGGTGCCGCGGATCAGCCGCGCGCAGAAGCTGGACGCGCTGTCGTCGATGGCGAACATCTCGGGTTATCGCGCGGTGATCGAGGCGGCGAACCGGTTCGGCAGCTTCTTCACCGGGCAGTTCACGGCGGCCGGCAAGGTGCCGCCCGCGAAGGTGCTGATCATCGGCGCCGGCGTCGCCGGGCTCGCCGCGCTCGGCGCCGCGAAGGGCCTCGGCGCGATCGTGCGCGCGTTCGACGTGCGCCCCGCCGTCGAGGAACAAGTGAAGTCGCTCGGCGGCGAGTTCCTCACCGTCAGCATCCAGGAGTCGGGCGAGGGCCAGGGCGGCTACGCCAAGGAGATGAGCAAGGAGTTCCTCGACGCCGAGTACGCGCTGTTCCGCGCGCAGGCGCGGGAGGTCGACATCGTCATCACGACCGCGCTGATCCCCGGCCGGCCCGCGCCGAAGCTGTGGTTCACCGACATGGTCGAGCTGATGAAGCCCGGCTCGGTGGTCGTCGACATGGCGGCGGAGCAGGGCGGCAACTGCGAGGTCACGCGGCCCGGCGAGGTCATCGACCACAAGGGTGTGACCGTCGTCGGCTACACCGACCTCGCGAGCCGGATGGCGCACGTCGCGAGTGACCTCTACGGCACGAACCTGCTGCACATGCTCGACGAGCTGGGCGGCGCGGCGGGCCACAAGATCGATCACGGCAACGACGCGGTGCGGCCCGCGCTCGTCCTCGAGGGGGG
>JALZOI010000422.1 GCA_030857245.1 Myxococcota bacterium | reverse complement strand
GCCCGCCGCGTCGCGGCGCCGAGCTCGGCATCGATGATCCGCACCCGCGCACCGGGGAGCGCGATGCCGGTGCGGTTGTGGATCGCGAGCGCGCCGCGCACCACCGCGCGATCGCGCGCCGCCGTCGCGACCATCGTGTACGCGGCGTCCCACGTGATCCGCTCGGTCAGGTAGCCGAGGTGCAGCACGTACCGGCCGGCCTGCGGCGCGCCGATCACGAGCTCGACCTCGACGGGGTACAGCGCGCGCCTCGCCGCGGCCGCGTCGCCATCCGCTTCACCAGCGGCACCATCCCCGTCGCCACTGCCGCTCGCGAGCTCCTCCGCGATCGGCTCGGCGAGCGCGCCATCGCCTCGAGCCGCGGCCGTCGTCTGCCGCGCCGCCGGCGTCACCGCGCCGACCTGCCGCAGCTCGCGGATCGTGAAGCGATCATGCTCGACGACGTAGATGTCCTCGACGTCGACGCCCGCCGCGATCGTCACGCGGACCGTCGCGTAGCCGGCCGGGGGGACCTCGAGCTCGACGCGCTGCCGCACCAGCGCGCGGTCGCGGTACAGCGTGAGCTCGCCGCTCGCACCGGCGCTGTTCGATGGCACAGCGGACGGCCGGCCCGGTCCACCGCACGCGGGGATCGCCGTGGCCGCGAGCACCACGACCAGCCGCAGCAGCCCGACGACGACGACGCAGCTCCACCCGCGCACGGCTCGCTGCCTCACCATCGCGCGGTACGAAGCCACCGTAGGTCGCGTCGGTGCCCCCGCGCGCCCGACGACACCCGGGGCAGCGACCACACCAACCATGCTCGGAGCATACGCCCGGGATCGAGGGGTGCACACACGATGAACGCATCCTGCATCACGGCACCGCGCTTCGCCTGTCAGGCAAGGATCGCGCTCTGGGGCACCGAGGGGGCTGGTGGTCTTCCATCCTTGTGTATAGTTGCCGCGTGGCGGTGACCTATCCGGGAACGGTGTCGCCCTTGCGCGGGCTCGATCCGTATGGCGAGGCGGAGCGGGATGTCTGGCAGGGGCACGAGACCGAGCGCGACGCGATCGCGAAGCTGGTCACCGCCGATGGGTTTCGCGCGGGCCTGCTGTTCGGCGAGCCGGGGGTCGGCAAGACCTCGCTGGTCCGCGCCGGCCTGATCCCGTACCTGCGCGATCACGGCATCGTCTCGCTCGCGTGCGAGGACCTCTCGCAGCCGTCGGCGAGCTTCGCCGCGGGGCTCTCGGCCTTCGGCATCCAGCCCACGCCCGGTGAGCCGGCGCGCGACTTCGTGACCCGCGCGGTCGCGAACGCCGTCCCCGGCCAGCAGTTCGTGTTCATCGTCGATGACGTCGACCTGCTGTGCATGGACGAGCGCGCCACGATGGAGCTCTCGGATCTGTTCTCGCGCGTGATCAGCCGCTCCGCCGGCAAGGCGCGCTTCCTGTTCGTCTGCGCGAGCGAGCGCCTCCACATCCTCGGCAACATCGAGCGGCGCACCGGCTCGCTGTTCCCGCCGTCGACGCGCTACGAGCTGCATCGCCTGCAGCCGGGTGAGGCCAGCAAGATCTTCGATCGCATCCTGTCGTTCTCCGGCGTCGCCGCCGATCCCGCGCTCGCCAGCACCGTCGTCCAGGGCATCGGCCACGGTCAGCCGGTGCTGCCCGCGGATCTCCAGCTCGCCGGGCTCGCGATGCGCGATCTCCGGATCTCGAACGCCGCCGCGCTCCACAAGGCAGGTGGCCCGACCGAGCTCGAGGAGGCCTGGCTGCTCGACGCGTGTCGCGCGACCGGCAACGAGCGCTCGGCGATGCGGCTGTGCGCCGAGCTCGCGCAGGGCGGCCCCGGCCCGCGCCCCGGCGACGAGGTCATCCGCGGCATCAACCTCGACCCCTCGTACGGCCAGCACGCCTTCACGATCCTCGAGCAGCGCGGCGTGATCATCCGCGGCGACGCCAACGGCGCGACGTGGATGCTGCGTCACGAGGTGCTGACCCAGCGCGTCCGCGAGCTCACCGCGCCGGCCCGCGCGGCCGCGCGCCGCGCCTTCGACCTGCTCGGCTCGAAGACCGCCAACAAGGAGCGGCTGACGATCGGCGAGCTCCGCGCGCTGCGCAGCGAGGGCATCGCGCCGGCGACGCCCGCCGAGATCGCCGTCGTCGAGCGCTCGAAGCGCTACTACCTCGCGATCCTCGCCGTGATCGCGGCGATCCCGATCCTCATCACGATCCTGATCTGGGTGACGATGCGGGGCCGCGTCTACTTCGATCTCACGACCCGCGCGGGCGGCGATCACGTCGTCGTCCGCGGTGGGCGCGCCGGCCTGTCGAGCTTCTTCTGGTTGCCGGGCGGGTTCGGGGACGAGGTGGCGGACACCGGCCTGACCCGCTCGATGGTCGCGCCCGAGCAGTGGAAGAAGATCGACAACCACGACCTCAGCGCCACCTCCGATGACTGGGCGGGGCTGTGGCAGTCGCTGATGGCGCCGCAGCTCGCCGGCCTCGTCGACTACGCGTCGGGCAACGACGGCGCGATCGACGCTCTCAAGAAGGCGGCGAAGGAGCCCGAGGATCTCGCCGAGCTCCTCACCGCGCTGCGCCCGATCGCGCGCGGCTCAACTCCCGAGGTCGCGCTGATCGAGGCCGCGCTCGCGATGCCGTCGCCCGCGGTCCAGCGGGCCGCCGTCGCCGCCGCCGGTGCCGCGGCGAAGCGCCGCCCCGATGTCTACGGCGAGACGCTCACGCAGGCGCTGATCTCCACCGACCCCGAGCTCCGCCGGATCGCGTTCGCGTCGGTCCGCAACGTCGGTGATCGCGGGCGCACGCTGTTCGAGGCCGCGCTCGCGCGCAACCCCGATAGCGGCACGCGCCGCGAGCTCCTCGTCGAGGTCTCGGCAGCGACCACCGACGATCCCGCGAGCCAGGCCCAGGCCGCGACGGCGGTCTCCGTGCTCGCCGATCCCGATGCGCCGCCCGCGCTCCGCGAGCGTGCGAAGACCCAGCTCAAGGGAGCGCTCGCCAAGGACGTCACGACCGCTGCCGCCGCGCTGATCGCGCTCGTCGCCAACGATCGGGCGCCCGCCGAGGCGCGGATCTTCGCGATCGAGCAGCTCCGCGGGCTCGACCCGCTGCCGAAGGTGCCGGGGCTCGTCGACGCTGCCCGTGGTGCCTTCGCGTCGAAGTCCAACGCGGTCCGCGCGGCCGCGCTGCCGCTCTACGCCAAGGCCGATCCCGAGCGCGCCGGTGGCGATCTCGCGACGATGCTCGAGGATCCCAAGCTCGACAAGTCGCTGCGCGTCGCCGCCGCCCTCGCGTGGGGCGAGGTCGCGCCGACGAACGCCGGCGCCGCGAGCAACGCGCTCGATCGCATGATCAAGGACGGCGACTCCGACATCCGCGCCGCCGCCGCGACCGCCGCGGGCAAGGCCGGCCGGCTCTACCAGGAGCGCCTGGTCAAGATGGCCAAGACCGAGAACTACGTCGTCCGCATCGGTGCGGCGCGCGGGCTCGCCGCGAGCGCCGAGGTCGGCGCGAACGTCAGCGTCGCGATCGGCGGCATCAACCAGCTGTGGAAGGAGAAGGGCCGGCCGCGCCGCGAGGCCGCGAAGATCTACGCCGACCTCGCGAAGAAGCGCCCCGGCCCCGTGCTCGAGTACCTGCGGTTCGCCGCGCGCACCACCGAGGATCCGTCGCTCCATCCGATCGGCGTCGAGGGGCTGTGCAACGCCGCGCTCGCTGGCAACGCGGCCGCGCGCGGCATGCTGGCGGGCTCGACCGACGATCCGTCCCAGGACGTTCGCCGCCTGGTGATGGCGTGCGTCGCCGATGGGCCCGACCCCGCGAAGCACGGCGTCGTGATCGCCGCGCGCCTCGTCCGCGATCCGAACGGCGAGATCCGCGCCGACGCCGCCCGCGTGCTCGCCATGGCGGCCGCGAAGGGCGGCAAGGTCTCCGACAACATCGCCTCGGCGCTCGTCCAGCTGCTCGACGATCCCGACCGCGATGTCCGCCAGATCGGCATCCGCGCGATCGGCGGCCTCGGCGCTGATGCGCCGAAGGCGGCCGCGGTCACGATGGCGCGGAGGTTCGAGCGCGCCGACGAGGGCGAGAAGTTGACGTTGCTCCGCACCGCCCGCAGCATCGGCGCCGCCGAGCTCATCGGGATCGCGGTCGCCGATGCCTCGCCGCTGGTCCGGGTCGAGGCGGTCGACGCCGCGCTCGCCTCGGGGATGCGCGCGGGCGCGACGCTGTCGGCCGCGCTCGCCGATTCCGATCCGCAGGTCCGCAAGGCCGCGCTCGAGCGGCTGGCGGCGCAGAAGGACAAGCTCGAGCCCGCGATCCTGGACCGCACGCTCGCGCTCGCCGTCCGCGATCCCAACCCCGAGCTGAGCCAGCTCGCGCTGACGACGATCGCCCGCGTGGCTCCCAAGGACGCCGTGGTCAAGCGGCTGCAGCGCGCCCTCGCTTCGCGCGCGGAGCGCGATCGCGGCCAGGCGGCCGCGGCCGCGATCGGGCTCGTCGATCGCGACGCCGCGCTCACCGTCCAGCTGCTCGATCCATTGCTCACCGATCCGTCGCACGACGTCCGCGTCGCGATGCTCCCGGCGCTCGCCGCGGCGTATGCCAAGACCAACGAGTCCGAAAAGCTCGCGGGCATCCTGCGGGACTCCGAGACCAACGCGATGCGGCGCATCGTCGTCGCGGCCGCGTTCGTCACGATGTCGCGGACCGATGGCGGCCGCGCGGCCTCCGAGGCCACGCTGACAAAGGTGAGCAAGGACGGCCCGCCGATGGCGCGCGCCCTCGCGAAGCTCACGGTGGGCCTGATCAGCAGCCGGGCCGACGGCATGGCGTTCCTGCAAGAGCTCGTCCCGTAGCAAGCGCCAGAAGTCCTCTGCGAGGTCGGGACCTCCGAGGTGCCCCGAGCCCGGCAGCGTCGCTGCCGAGCGCGGTCCGCGCTTGGCTTCGACGCGCGGTCCGCTACCTTCCTCGCGTGGCTCTCACTCATTCGCATCCGCATCCTCCGCATCCGGAGGCGCACGATCGCGACGCCATCCTGCGCGCCCTCTACGGCACCGGCATCACCGCGCTCCGCGGCGCGTTCTCTCGCGCGTTCGTGGCGCAGCTCCGCGAGGACGTCGACGCCGCGTTCGCCGAGGCGATCGCGCGACCGGGCGGCGCGGTCGGCCGGGGCCCGAACCGCTACTACGTCGAGATCCACCCGCAGGCGCTGCGCGGGTTCGTCGACATCGTCACCCACCCGTGGCTCGTCGCGGTCAGCGAGACCGTGCTCGGCCCCGACTACGAGATCGTGGAGCTCGGCTTCGACATCCCGTTCCCGGGCGCGATGGATCAGCCGTGGCATCGCGACTTCCCGTCGCCCGAGGAGACGGCTCGCCATCGCCGGCTCACCAGCCTCGCGTTCAACATGACGTGCATCGACACGTTGCAGGCGATGGGGCCGTTCGAGATCGCGCCCGGCACGCACTGGGAGGTCGGCGCCGACTGGCCGCAGGGCATGTTCCCGCCCAAGAGCGAGTGGCCGCGGTACCAGGCCCTCGCCACGCCGAAGCTGCCGCAGACGGGCGACCTCTCGGCGCGCTCCGCCCTCACGATCCACCGCGGCACGGCGAACCGCTCGCCCTACGCGCGGCCGGTGCTCGTCGTCGGCGTCGACGCGCCAGGCGCCGGCCACGCCGCGCTCCATGACATGCAGGTCACGCCCGACTACCACGCGAGCCTGCCCGCCGACCTGCGCCGGCACCTCCACTGCCGGATCGTCGATCGCCTCGAGCCCATCGTGCAGAAGCACCAGATCGAGGGGCTCTCCGGTGCTCCGAGCATGGGCGGCTGACCCCGCTCGGACGCTACCCGACGGTCTGCAGCCCGGCCGCGATCCCGTTGATCGTCGTGAACACGACGCGGCCCAGGCGATCGGCGTCGCCCTCGTCGGCGCGGCGGCGGCGCAGCGCCTCGATCTGGAGGTGCGAGAGGATGTCGAGGTGCGGGTTGCGGCGCGCGATCGACGCGGTGAGGTACGGCCGGCTCTCGATCGGCGCGGCGTGGCCGACGAGCTCGCGGAGCGCCTTCGCCGTGCGCGCGTGCTCGGTCGCGATCAGCTCGTAGATCCGCTGCGCGTCGGGATCGGCGAGCCGCGCGTACTCGCCGGCGACGTCGATGTCGGAGCGCACGAGCGAGAGCTCCGCGTTCTCGATGAGCCGGCGCACGAACCGCGAGCGATCCATGAGCGATCGCAGGCCGGCCGGGCCGAGCTCGGCCGCGATCGTCTCGACCGCGGTGCCGACGCCGAACCAGCCCGGGATGCCGTGCCGGCTCTGCGTCCACGAGAACACCCAGGGGATCGCGCGTAGCGAGTCGAGCGAGATGCCGCCCTTGCGCGAGGCCGGGCGCGATCCGAGCGGCAGGTGCGCGACGTCCTCGATCGGCGTCGCCGCGACCGCGTAACGCACCAGCCGATCCTCGTCGGCGGTGAGCTGCAGGTACGTGCGGCGCGCGGCATCGGCCGCGCGATCGAGGAGCTCCTCGTCGGCCTTCGCGGTCGCATCGCACGAGCCGGTGCGCTCGGCCGTCGCCGCCCCGAACACCGCGCCGAGCGCGAGCTCGAGATCGCGCTCGGCGATCTCGGGCTGCGCGTAGCGCGCGGTCACGGTCTCGCCCTGCTCGGTGA
>JALZOI010000043.1 GCA_030857245.1 Myxococcota bacterium | reverse complement strand
GGCGGCAACAGATACGACTGACCGGGAGCGTACGGGCGGTAGGTCTTCACCCGCCCATTCGATCAAAACCGGATCGATCTGTCGATCCGGAATCGACCATCTATGACCTACAGACTCCTAGTACCCGCCGAACAGATCCGTGAGCCGGACGTCGAGCGCGGTGGCGACCTTGAACAGGCTCGACACCGACGCGGACGACTCGGCGCGCTCGATCTGCGAGAGCAGGGACACCGACAGGTTCGTGCGCCGCGCCATCTGCTTGAGCGTCAGCCCGCGCGCCTTGCGGAGATCGCGGATCTGCCGGCCGATCGCGGCGTGAAGCTCGTCCTCGCGGCGGAGCACGAGCCCCTTCTTCTTGGCGATCCGCGCGATGACCTCGCGGAACTCCTGTGGCGTGAAGGGCTTGTTGATGTAGGCGGAGACGTCGTGCTGGATCGAGGCCGACGCGGTCTCGAGCGACGGGTAGCCGGTCAGGATGATGACCGCGATGTCGTCGTCGACCGAGCGGATCTGCTGGAGCAGGTCGAGCCCCGAGATCTTCGGCATCATGAGATCGAGGACGACGAGGTGGAAGACCTCTTCGCGGAGCCGCTCGACGACGAGGGTCGGGTCGGCGAGCGTCGTGACCTCGAAGCCTTCAGCCTGCAGGAAGTCCTGCAGGTACTCGCGGATGTCCTGGTCATCATCGACGACCAGTACCGAGAGCTGCGAAGCGGTTCGTAAGGGGGTGGCGCCGGCGACCACGCCCAACCATACGCCTCTGCCGGCACCGCCGGAATAGCGGACGCGTCGTGGAACCTCGGTGTTACCCGGACTCCGTACCTGCCGGTAGCTGCCCTCGGGGCGAAGTGCCCCGAGGACAGCGAGCCGGCCCGGCGCTCCAAAAAGAAACCGCGGAGACCGGTCAAGGTCTCCGCGGTGGTCGGGGCGACAGGATTTGAACCTGCGACTCCTTGGTCCCGAACCAAGTGCGCTACCAGGCTGCGCTACGCCCCGGAAGGGACAGGTTGAGTAGCCTGGCCAAAACGGATTGTCAACGGCGCAGCACCGGCAGCGCGATGTGAACGCCGACCTCGGCGAACCCGCCGAGCTCCTGGACGAAGCCGGCGCGGGCATATGGCGTGATGCCGAAGAACGCCCAGACCCCGACCGATCCCCCGAGCCGCGGGTGCGCCAGATCGCCGAGCTCGACGAGCGGCCCCGCCGAGAGCCCGTAGATCCGGGATCCGAGCCGGGTCCCGGCGAGGGCGTCGACCCAGATCCGGCCACCGTCGCGCTCGGTCCAGCGCAGCGTCCCGGCGGTCACGCCGATCGCCGACAGCGCCGCGCGCTCGCGGATCCGCACGATCGCGAGATCGGCCCCGAAGCCCGAGTCCCAGGCGGCCTCGAGATAGCCGGCCGTCCCGACCGGGCCGAGCCAGAGATAGAGGCCGTCGAGGTCCCAGCTCGGCCCGAAATTCGCCGTTCCGATCCTCGGAGGATTTCTGCGAGCCGGCGGGTCCGGATCGATGGCGACGCCTGGATCGGCCCCGGCGACCGCCGGGATGTTCAGGAACCCCGCCAGGATACCCACCATCGCCGAGGTCACGAGACCTGTGCAGCGGGTTGCGCTCGACGGGGCCCGGAATCCCCGGTCCGTGGCCGCAGATCCAACATCTCGGCATCCCATGCTGGTAGAATCAGTGAACGGGCGGGGGCTCGACGGGGTGGGCTCGCCGTTTGCTTTAGGCGGAACGCTGGTTCCGATGACCCTCGCGCACCTCGCGCCACGATCTGCCGTCGTCTCGATGTCTAACTTGGCCATTCAGCAGAGCATCCCGGTCCCACCGCCGGGGATGTTACCCCCGCATCTGGAAGCCGATTATGCGCTGATCCGGACCCTTCCGCTGTTCGAGGGGATCGGGAACGAGGACCTCGCGAGCGCGATGGTCCAGGGCGGGATCGCCCTGCGCAGCATCGAGCGCGATATGTTCGTCCTCGATCCGATCGGCCTGTCGCAGGGGCAGCCTGCGCCGGTCGTCTATGTCGCCCGCGGGCAGATCGCCGCCGCGGTGTTCATGGAGAACGATCTCTCCGAGCGCCGCAGCTACCAGCACGCCCACGAGAACGCGACGCAGGAAGAGCGCGAGGCCGAGTCGCTGATCAAGCCGCCGCCGCTGGCGCGGATCGCGCTCAAGAACGTCGCGCTGTTCATGGAGGGCGACCTCTTCAACTCCGGCGCGCTCAACGCCGCGCGCGGCCAGCCGATCGCGTTCTACACGACGGCCCCGTCGGTGCTGGTGTCGATCGATCAGCGCTGGATCGCCGAGCTCGCGGTCCGCTATCCCGTCTTCGAGCTGCGGCTGCGGCGAGCCCTGTCGATCTCGCGCGAGCGGCTCGCGTGGGTCTCGGGCGTCAAGCAGGAGCTCCTCGACTTCTTCGTCCGCCAGGGCATCTCGGTCTCGGGCGACATGGTCCGGGTCCGCCAGCTCGGGCTCTGCATCGACTGCAAGCTCTGCGAGGAGGCCTGCGAGGAGCGCTACGGCGCGCGCCGGCTCACCCTCGGCGGCTACCAGCTCGGCATGCTGGACTTCATCTATACGTGCCGGACGTGCACCGATCAGCGGTGCATCGATCCGTGCGCGTACGACTCGATCAAGTTCGACGACGTCAAGAAGGAGGTCGTCATCAACGAGTCGACGTGCACGGGCTGCACGGCGTGCGCGCAGAACTGCCCGTACGGCGCGATCGACATGATCGAGGTCGAGGCCGAGTCGCCGACGTTCAAGAAGGCGTTCAAGGCGCGACTCGACAAGAAGGACGCGCTCAAGTTCGGTGCCGGCACGCCGCGCGTCGCGCGCGCCCGCCGGATCGCCAACAAGTGCGACCACTGCATCGCGTACGGCGATCAGGCCTGCGTGTCGGCGTGCCCGACCGGGTCGCTGATCGAGATCAACGCGTACGATCTCTTCCGCGAGCGCTCGCCGAAGATGCAGCAGATCGGGTTCACCGGCTTCAACGCCGACCTGACGAAGGGGGACCGCAAGGAGGTCCTGCCCGTGCTGCCGTTCATCGAGGGCCTCGCGGTCCGCTCGGGTGGCATCGCCAAGGTCAAGCGCGGCCGCTACGCGCCGCTGTTCCTGTGGATGGTGGGCATCTTCGCGTTCCTCGGCGCGCTCGGCGAGGCGCTGCTCCGGGTCTACGCGCCGGAGCTGTCGTTCCGGTTCGCGCAGCTCTCGGCGCTGCCCGAGTTCCAGGATATCGCCGTCGCGGGCGTGCTCGAGAAAGTCGACTTCCGGCCCGGTGATCAGCTCTCGACGTACTGCGGGCTCGTCGGCACGGGCCTCATGATCATCGCCGCGATCTATCCGATCTTCCGGCGCATCAAGGTCTTCCGGTGGCTGGCCTCGAACACGATGTGGTTCGACTTCCACCTGATGGCCGGCACCGTGGGGCCGATGTTCATCGCGCTCCACTCGGTACTCCGGCTCGACTCGTGGGTCTCGGCGGCGTTCTGGAGCATGGTGATCGTCGTCGCCAGCGGCTTCCTCGGTCGCTACCTCTACACGCAGGTCCCGGAGCTCGCGAGCGGCGTGGAGCTCGAGGAGCTCGATCACGAGCGCGCGTTCCAGAAGCATCGCCCGACGCTGACCGTGCCGATGGCCGAGATCGATCGCGAGCTCGCGGTGCAGCGGGCGAAGGCCCAGCAGGTCGCGATGTCTCCGAGCGTGGCGCGCGCGCTGTGGTGGCTGATCTTCCAGGACGTCGGCAGGATCCCGCGGACGATCGCGCGCAAGAGCCGGCTCAAGCAGCTCCAGGTCGATCGCAAGACGCGCAACGATCTCGCCCGCCGCGCGGCCCGCATGATCGTGATCGCCCGGCGGCAAGTTGTCGCGCCGAAGGCCCAGCTGTTGCTCCACTCATGGAAAAAGGTCCACGTACCATTCACCGTGTTCCTCACTGGATTTGCCGTGGCTCACATCTGGATCTCGTGGTCGCGTGCTGCCTGGTAAGCCCGCGTCGATGATGCGGCTCCTCACGCTCGCGATCCTCTTGATCGCGGGCCGCGGGCTGTCCGCGGTCGCGATCGCGCAGAGCGACTTCTTCTCGAGCTCCCCGGGTGAGCTCACGAAGAGCCACGCCGAGTTCGACAACCAGCAGAAGTGCAACGAGTGCCACGTCAACGGCACGCGCGAGGTGTCGAACCAGCAGTGCCTGAACTGCCACGACCACAAGGATCTCGGCGCGCGGATCGCGCAGGGCAAGGGCTTCCACGCGTCGGCGCTCGTCAAGGGCAAGAAGTGCGAGACCTGCCATAGCGAGCACAAGAAGCGGACCTACGACCTGATGGGCTGGAACAAGATCCAGGGCGGCCAGAAGGGCTTCGATCACGATCTCACCGGCTGGCCGCTCAAGGGCAAGCACTCGTCGACCGACTGCACCGAGTGTCACAAGGCCAAGAACAAGCAGGGCCTCCAGCTGTTCATGGGCACCGATCGGCTGTGCGGCACGAGCGGCTGCCACGGCGACGATCAGCCCCACAAGTTCCAGCGCAAGGACATGCTGGTCTGCGACCGCTGCCACGGCGAGAGCGTGTGGAAGCCGGCGAAGCCGACCCTCAACTTCAACCACGACGACCGCAAGGACGCGGCGATGCCGATCCTCGGCTCGCACAAGGACGTGGCCTGCCTCAAGTGTCACCCGAAGACCGTGTTCAACCTGCCGGCGCAGGACCCCGACGGCTGCGGCAACACCGGGTGCCACAAGACGTCCCACGAGGGCCACCTGTTCAACACCCGCGCGTGCGAGTGGTGTCACTCGCCGACGTTCAAGAACTTCAAGCAGCAATACAACCGCGACATGCCGTTCTTCGATCACTCGGAGCGGACGCGGTTCGACCTGGGCGCGCACAAGAAGCTCAAGTGCTACGAGTGCCACACGCCGAAGCTCGGCGAGGCCAAGCCCGTCGGCTCGTGCGAGCAGTGCCACGCGAAGGACAACAAGCACGGCAACCGCTTCGACGCGTACGGCTCGCCGCCGAAGTGCCAGACGTGCCACACGACGAACACGTTCAAGCGGAACATCTTCAACCACGACTCGCGCACCAAGTTCGCGCTCAAGTTCCAGCACGCCGATCAGACCTGCCGGGGCTGCCACCGCGGCAAGACGCCCGCCGAGTTCGAGCGCTTCCCGTTCGATCCGAACAAGGAGTGCATGTCGTGTCACGCGCACGCCAAGGTGCACAGCGAGCCGTCGGCGCCGAATGGCAAGTACAAGAACAACCAGTGCCTCGGCTGTCACCTCCACCCCGGTGACCCGACGATCCGGCAGGGCAAGGACAACAAGATCGTCGACGAGATCCACGGCTCGAAGGGTTCGTTCCCGCTCGTCAAGTCGCACAAGGGCGTGCCGTGCGCGGACTGCCACACCGGGCGCGACAAGAAGGGCAAGACGTCGTTCTCCGGCCTCAAGCCGAACTGCAACGCCGCCGGCCAGTGCCACGAGGACTCCCTGCACAAGGGCACGCTCGGCGCCGACAAGTGCACGAGCTGCCACGTCTCGGGCACGTGGGACGCGCTGCTGTTCGATCACAACGTCAAGGTGTTCCCCGACGGCACCCCGGGCTACGAGCTCAAGGGCGAGCACAAGAACAACAAGTGCGAGTCGTGTCACGGCGCGGCCCGCAAGTTCAAGGACACGCCCCGCGACTGCTCGGCGTCGGGCTGTCACGCCGAGGACGACGCGCACAAGGGCCGGCTCGGCACCAAGTGCGAGCAGTGTCACCTCGAGACGGGTGACAACTTGTTCAACCACAACACGATGTCGGTGTTCCACCTCGACGGCAAGCACCTCGACGTGCGGTGCAGCGACTGCCACCCGTCGGTGACGTTCAAGCCGCGGCCGACGACGTGCTTCGGCTGTCACCCCGAGCCGGCGGTCCACAAGGGCCAGTACGGCACGACCTGCGAGCAGTGCCACACCACGCGGACGTGGGACGACATCAAGCCGCTGCACGACGTCGGCGACTTCGCGCTGCGCGGCATGCACGACAACATCGCGTGCGAGCGCTGCCATCGCGATAACCGGCCGCTCGCGGGCAGCGGCAATCTCTGCATCAACTGCCACCGCCAGGACGACATCCACAACAACTCGCTGTCGCCCAAGTGCGGCGAGTGCCACACGCAGTGGTCGTTCACGCCGGCGCGCTTCGATCACAGCCGGGTGGGGTGCAACCTCATCGGCCTGCACCGCACGCTCGCGTGCTTCGACTGCCACAAGAACGGCAACTTCAGCGCGATCACGCCGGAGTGCACGGGCTGTCACCTCGACGATGCGCGCAACCGCGGGCCTGGCCACGCCGGACGGCAGACGTACTGCACCGGCAGCGGCTGTCACCAGACCAACTCCTGGACCCCCAACGTGGGCATGTACCCGTCGCGCGAATCGGTGTGCCGGTGAGGCGCGTCGTTCCGATCCTCGTTGGCCTCGCGACCGCCGGCCTGCCGTCAGCGGCGTGGGCGCAGAGCGCGGATGACGAGGAGGAGAGCGACGAGGACGCGGACGCGGACGCGGACGAGAACGAGGGCGCCGCCAAGCCGGTGGCGCCGACCGAGTTCAAGAAGCAGGACCTGCGCGGCCATGCGGTCGAGGCCGACAAGATCTCGAACCCCTTCCAGAAGGATCGGTTCTTCGTCGACAAGGTCGATGACGAGAAGACGGCGGACAAGACCCTGATCCAGGGCAGCTTGCAGTGGAGCAACTTCGTCTATCGCGAGAGTAGCGGGTCGCTCGGGATGGACCAGGGCGACGCGGCCTCGCGGTTCGGCCGCTACTTCACGGACCTGCGGCTGCAGACCGACTTCCGGCACATCGCAGGAGGGCGCTGGGACGCTCGCATCGACGTGCGGGGCCGGCTGGTCACCAACCCCGAGGATCGGGTGCTGACGCCCGACGCCGGGTCGGTGGATGACACCCGGATCCAGTCCGGGTTCAACGGCCTCAACGAAGCGGAGGTCCGCGAGGCGTGGATCGTCCGCAGCGGCAAGCGGAGCGACGTCTTCTTCGGCCGCCAGTTCGTGCCCGATCTCGGCGCCATCAAGATCGATGGCCTGCGCATCGACTATGCACAGTCCGAGAAGCTGACGCTGCTGGGCTTCGGCGGGCTGTATCCGCTCCGCGGCTCGCGGTCGATCACCACGGACTACCCGGAGCTCCAGCGCAACGACCAGGGACGCGTCGCCGCGGCGTCGCGGCTGGTCGCCGCGGGGGGATTTGGCGCGGCCTACCGGACGCCGAACGCGCACGGTGCGCTCGGTGGGGTTGCCCTCGTGCCGCTCTCGGAGCGCCCGCGGGTCTACGTCACGTCGAACGGGTACTACCGCACCGGCCAGACGCTCGACCTCTACCACTACAGCATCATCGATCTGATCGGGTCGGCGGGCTTCGCGTTGACGAACCTCTCGGCCGGCGCGAACTACAAGCCGAGCCAGCGGCTGCGGCTCACCGCGAGCTTCAACCGCGTCGATACCGAGACCCTCAACGTCCACGCGGGGGCGTTCCTCAAGAACCCGGTCGTCGACGACGGGGGGGAGCCCGTGGCGAGCCCCACGATGGGCGTCACCAAGGTCCAGAACGAGACCTTCCTGCAGCTCAAGCGGATCTCCACCAACGCGGCGCGCGCGAGCGTCTCGGCGGGGCTCGGCGAGCTGCAGCGCTTCGAGATCACGGTGGCCTCCGCGTTTCGCTATCGCCCCGATCTGACGCTGACCACCCCCGACAACACGAGCAGCGTCGCGCTCGGAGCCGCGAAGAGTATCGACGTCTACGGCCAGATCATGGATCGCCGCTCCCTCCTCGAGCTCCGCACCGGCATCGACGTCACCAAGTCGTTCGGCGTGGGGAGCATCGCCTTCCAGCGCAGCGAGTGGCTGACGGCCCGACTGTTCGCTGCGCGCGAGATCGGAGCGGGGAAAGGCGAGTGGGAAGCGGAGGCCAGCTACTCGACCTCCGTCGATCGCCCGGGCGGCTCGGGGTGCACGGGCATGGTGACGTCGCCGGCCAACTGCTTCGGCACGTCGAAGGCGAAGATCCTCGGCGGCGGCCTCAACGTCTACTATCGCCTGCGCGGCAACTTGTTCGGCCTTGGCAGCCTGGCCGTGTCGCGCATGAACCTCGACCGCGTCGAGGGCATGACCGTCACCGCCGACCCCGCGATCACGAGCGTCACCGCCTTCTTGCGGGTCGCGTACCGCTTCTGAGCGCGTGCGTCAGCTGAACTTGATCGTGCGGTAGCCGAACAGGCGGACGCGCTTCGCGTAGAGATCGAGCAGGAACAGGCCTGCCACGAGCACCAGCACGTAGGGCCACAGGTCCTCGGTGTAGCTGACCGACTCCTTGGCGGGATCCCAGATCTTGGCCGGCTCGGCCTGGTCGAAGCCCTGCGAGACCTGGGCGGCGTGCTTGAGCGGCTCGAGATCTGGCGTGGTGCGCAGGTACTCGAGCGGATAGCTCAGCGCGACCGAGCCCATCGACTCCGCGACCGTCTTGCCGTCGCGCTTGTGCACGGCCTTCAGGAGGTAGCTGCCGTACTTCTGGATGCGGAAGTCGGCGGTGTAGCGGCCGGCGGCGGTCTGGCCCATCGGGATGGTCTGGGTCACCTTGTTGGTCGCCGGATCGATCACCTCGAGCGAGGTCTCGAGCTCGTTGACGAACTTGTCGCCGGTGTCGATCGCGTCGACCGTGACCAGCGCGCGACCATCGGAGACCTTCGCGGAGAGCTCGTAGCTGTCGTAGACCTTGCGACGCATCGAGGACCGCACGACCTGCGCCCAGAACTTCGGGTAGCCGCCCCAGCGGATCCAGTCGACGGACCACCGGTTCTTGACGTCACTGGTCCACGCGACCGAGGTGCCAGCACCATAGCGCCAGCGCGCCAGGATCGGCTCGCCGAGGTCCGAGATCAGGATGGTCTCGCCGGTCGGCTTGGGCTTGGTCGTGACGTAGCCGTGCAGCGGGGGCGCGGACTCGACGTTGGTGCCCTCGATCGCCTCGACCTTCTTCGCGATCCGGACGTGCACCAGATCCTCGACGAGCTGGCTCTTCTGCGCTTCCTGCGTCTCCTTCATGAAGATCTTCGGCAGCGCGCCGATGTCCTCGACCATGTAGAGGCGGCCCTCACCGGTGTCGGCGATCATCGCGAGCAGGTCGCGATCGGAGCCCTGGACGCCGACGCACGACACCGTGATGCGCGCGGCGCGCATGTCCTGCACGAGCTCGTTGATGCCCTCGCGTGGCGCCTCGCCGTCCGACAGCACGATGACGTGCTTGACCTTGGCGTTGATGCTCTGCAGGCCCTCGAAGGCCTCCTTGAGGCCCGGGTAGATGTTGGTGCCGCCGCCCGACGTCAGGCGCGCGATGTCCGACGAGATCCGCATGCGGTTCGACGCGCGCTGCGGACGGACGTAGACCGTGGCCTCGCTGTCGAACGCGACGACCATGATGAAGTCATTCGGCGACAGCACCTCGGCGGTGACGCGCGCGGACTCCTTCGCGGCCTCGATGCGCGGGCCCTGCATGGAGCCCGACTTGTCGATCACGAGGGCGAGCGCGATGTCGGGCTGCTCCTTGATCTTCTCGGAGTCGAAGCGGACCGGCAGGATCTGCTCCATGCGCGTGCCCTGGTAGCCGCCCGAGCCGAACGAGTCCTCGCCGCCGGCCATGATCAGGCCGCCGCCCATGCTCGCGACGTACGTGTCGAGCGCCTGCATCTGCGCCGCGCCCACGAGGTGCGCGGGGACGTCCGAGACCATCACGAGGTCGAAGCGCTCGAGCTCCTTCGCGCTCGACGGCAGCCCGCGCGGGCCGCGGACCTCGACGTCCATGTTCTCGTGCTCGAGCGCGCGCTTCAGGTAGTTCGCGCTGCCGGGCTCGCGCAGCACGCCGCCCTCGACGTAGAGGATGTTCGGCTTGCCCTTGACCGGCGCGGTCGTGACGGCCTGGTTGTTGGCCTTCTCGGTGTCCTTGTCGAAGGTCGCGAGCCGCACGGTGTACGTCGTCGCGCCGGCGCGCTTGGCGTCGGACTTGAACTTCACGAGGTTCTTGCCCTCGCGCAGATCGACGAACTTGCTCGGCTCGAGCGGGTTCGGGAACGCGTCCTGCTGGAGCGTCAGCTTCACGCGCTGCGGCTCGGTCGACCACACCTCGGCGGTGACCTCGAAGGGCTGGCCGACCTTGAGCTCGTCGGGGACGGTCAGGCCCACGACGCGGATCTCGCTCGCGGCGTCCTGATCGAAGGTCCGCCACGACACTTTGACGCCGAGCTCCTTGGACCGGTATGCCTCGACCGCGACGTCGCCGGCGGTCTGGTTGCCGTCGGAGACGATCACCATGCGGGGCAGGTAGCCGTCGGGATAGAGGCCGTACGCGAGCTGCATGGCCGCCTGCGTGTCGGTGCCCGCGCCGGCGCCGACGTGGCGCTTGATCGCGGCGGAGAGCGGCCCGGACGCCTCGGCGCGCACGGCCTTCGGCTTCTCGGCGAAGGTGACGAGCTGGAGGTTGCCTTCGCCCTGGGCCTGCACGAAGTCGTCGACGTAGCGCTTGGCCGCCGCGAGCTGCTTCTCGGAGACCGAGTCCGAGACGTCGACGAGCAGGACGGTCGAGACCTTGCTCTGCTCGGTGATCCACGAGGGCCGCGCGAGCGCGACCGCCACGCCGATGACGACGAGCGAGCGCAGCGTCGACTGCAGCACCTGCTGCGCGAGCGAGAGGTCGGTGAGCGACAGCACGCGGAGCAGGTAGAACGCCGGCACCACGGAGGCGAGCAGCAGCCACTGCGGCGCGAGCAGGTCGACCGGGCGGCCGCCGGTGAAGGGCAGCCAGTCGATGTGGATGCTGCTGCGATCCCCGATCCAGGCCGTGATCGCGAACCACAGCGCGATGGACGCGACGATGGTCAGACCGAGCCGGATCAGCGCCGGAGGCGAGAGCAGCGAGCGGAGGGCGCTTCGATCAGACATGACGCTAGACCGTGATCCGACGGTGATAGGTGACCCACTCCATGACGATGAGCGCCATCGCCAGGAGCACGAGGTAGATCCACAGCTTCTTGCTGCGGGTGATCGCGAAGGCCTCGGGCGCCTTCAGCTGCTTGCCCTGCTCGCCACCGAGCGAGAGCTCCGCGGACGGTGCGATGTCGGACTCCGCGGGCGACGCGAGGTTCGCGGCGAGCTCGATGCTCGCCATCGGGGTGCCCTTCGCGTCCTTGGCGGTGACGTCGTAGTAGCCGACGCGCGCCCCGTAGAACGTCGCCAGTCCGTCGAGGATCGGCGTCTTCGTGATCGCGCCGTCGGGGCCGCGGACCTCGGCCTCGGTCGCGCCGATCACGCCATCGAGCGGGATGCGCTCGCGGCTGCCGGTGGGATACGTCGTCAGCAGATCCGTCTGGTCCCCGGCGAACCAGTCGAGCGTGTTGACGAGCAGCATCGGGAAGGCGACGCGCATCGGCAGGTCGGTCGCGCTCTCGCGATTGACCGACGGCAGCGAGAACCCGAAGGCGAGGATCTTGCGGCGGCCGTCGCGCTTGGCGGCGATGATCGAGTCGCGGACCGACCACGCGAGCGTCGACTCGCCGCGCCTGGCGTCCGGCGCGAACACGCCGCTCTTGTCCATGTAGACGTCCGACATCGTCACCCAGCGCATCACCGGGTGGCCCTCGTCGAGCTCCGTGATCCGCGGGCTCGCGATGTCGCGCTTCAGCGCGATCGGGCTGTTCGGCCCGGTCGGGTGGAAGTACAGCAGGCTCACCGGCGGCGGCGGCACCACGGCGGGCGTGTGCTCGTCGAAGATCACCACGTCCATGCCGTCCGCGAGCGCGGGCTTCGCGTCGTACTCGGCGGGCGTGACCTTGACCGGGTCGACGTTGTCGTAGACGAGCAGGGCGCCCTCGAGGAACAGGTTGTCCTCGGTGACCATCAGCACCTTCTGCTTCTTGCGGGCGGGCAGCAGCGCGAACGCCTGGTCATCGAGCGCGAACGCGTCCGAGCCGCCGGCCCCCTCGAGCGGGCGCAGCGAGGCGCGCAGCTTGTTGTCGACGCTGCCGGGCAGCTTCGCGTAGATCTGCTTGATGCGCTGGCCGGGGGCGAGATCGATGCGCTTGAGGTCGACCGCGGTGTCGCCGTTGTAGAGCGCGAGCTGGCGGTGCGCCGGCTCCTGCCCGAAGTTCTGGACCTCGATGTAGACCTCGTACGCGGCCTTGTTCGCGATGTAGCGGCGCACGTTGAACGCGACGATGCCGACGTTGTCGCTGCGCCGGCCGACCGCTAGGTAGCGGACATCGACGTTCGACAGGTCGACAGCGGCGAGGTTCCTGGCGGCGGCGGGCGGTGCTGTCGGAGCGGCCGAGCCATCCGCCGTGGGCGGCGGCTCCCAGCTCACGAGCCCGAGCTGCGACTCGGGGAAGGCACCGTCGGAGACGATCACGATCAGCGGGTTCGGGCGATCGCGCAGCGCGTCGGCGGCGGCCCCGAGGGCACGCGTCAGGTCCGCGGGCGTGTCACTCGCGGCGACGCCATCGATGATCTTCGCGAGCATCGGCGCGTCACTCGAGAACCGCGACATCGGCGTGGCCTGGCCGTCGACCTTCATGATCATGGCGAGGTCGCCGCCGCCCATCGAGTCGATCAGGCGCTTGGTCTTCGCCTTCGCGGCGTCGAGCCGGCTCTGGGTGCCGGCCTCGTTGCCGTCCATCGCCTTCATCGAGGCCGATGCGTCGAACAGCACGACGACGCTGCGCGCCTCACGATCGACTGCGCCGAGCGTGGGATCGAGCGCGGCGAACAGCACGAGCCCGAGGATCCCGATGATCAGCAGCAGCGACATCAGCCGCTTGAGCTGCTTCCACAGCGAGTTCGCGTCCTTCTGCTCGAGCACGCGCTTCCACAGCGCCGAGAACGGCACCTCGAAGCGGCGGCGCCGCATCTTGATGATGTAGGCGCCGATCGCGAGCGCCACGGCGGCGATCGCGATCCAGCCCCAGATCGCCAGCGTGATTGGTCCGAGCAGGCTCACGGGGCAGTCCTCGCTGCCACGCGGGCGGACGTCGTGATGCTGCGCTCGGTCATGGGGCCGCCCATTCCCTCGCGCCAGGGTCGTCCGTCCTCGCTGCGCTGCGGGCGGACGTCGTGATGCTGCGCTCGGTCATCGCAGGAAGCCTCCCGAGCGGAAGATCTTGAGGACGAGCTGGTCGAACGGGATCGAGGTGTGCGTGCGGAAGAACGGCATCGCGTACTTCGTGCAGTAGCCCTCGAGCTCCTTGCAGTACGCCTCGTGCGCCTTCGTGTACTGCGCGAGCAGCGAGCGCGAGACCGTGACCTCGCGGGTGTCGCCGGTCTCGCAATCGACGAGCGCCAGATCGCCGTGGAGCTGCGGCTCGGCCTCGCGCTGGTCGTAGACCTGGAGCACGAACGGCTCGAACTTGTTGTAGCGGAGCGTGTTGATGCCCGCCTCGAAGCCGGCGGGGTCGTAGAAGTCGGAGATCACCACGGCGAGACCACGCCGCTTGTTCTGCGCGACGAAGTCCTTCATGCACCCGGCGAGCTCGGTCTTGCCGCCGATGCCGCAGGTCCGGAGGAACTCGAAGGCGCGGAAGATCCGGTTCTTGCCGCGCGAGGGCGGGAGCCGGCCGATGATCCGATCCGCGAACGGGATGATCGCCACGCGGTCGAGGTTCGCGAGCCCGACGTAGGTCAGCGCGGCGCCGACCTGCATCGCGTAGTGCAGCTTGGGCAGCGGCGACCCGATCGCCATCGAGTCCGAGACATCGACGAGGATGTAGATGTGGAGATCCTCCTCCTCCTCGAACAGCCGCAGCAGCAGCTTGTCGAGGCGGCCATAGAGGTTCCAGTCGATGTAGCGAAAGTCATCGCCGCGCGCGTACGTGCGGTGATCGGCGAACTCGATGCCGGAGCCGACCTTGCGGGTGCGGCGTTCGGCGCGCAGGTTCCCGGCGAAGACCTTGCGCGACACCATGTGGAGGTGCTCGAGCGTCTTCAGGAACTTCTCGTCGAAGAGCTCCGAGCGATCGGAAGCCCGGTTCTTGGCTGGCCCCGCCGGGCGCGCCGTCGCGGTTGCTGCTGCCCCTCGCGCCACTAGGTCTCTTTCGTCGACTTCAGGATCTCGCTGATGATCGTGTCGGCCTCGACACCCTCGGCCTCGCCCTCGAAGTTCAGGATCAGGCGATGGCGGAGCGCCGGCGCCGCCACGTGGCGGATGTCGTCGATCGCCACCGCGTAGCGGCCCTCGAGCAGCGCGCGGATCTTGGCGGCGAGGATCACCGACTGCAGCCCGCGCGGCGACGCGCCGTAGCGCATGAACTGCTTGCTCTTCGGCGTGGCCTCGGCGTTCTCGGGGTGGGTCGCGAGCACGACGCGCACCGCGTAGTCCTGGATCTGGCGGGCGAGCGGCACCTTGCGCACGAGCTCGCGCATCTCGACGATGCGCTCCTTCTGGATGACGGCCTTGGGCTGCGGCACCTCGTCGGAGGTCGTGCGGTCGAGGATCGTGTGCAGCGCCTCGCGCTTCGGGTACTGGACCACGAGCTTGAAGAAGAACCGGTCGAGCTGCGCCTCGGGGAGCGGGTAGGTGCCCTCCATCTCGAGCGGGTTCTGCGTGGCGAGCACGAAGAACGGCTTCTCGAGCTTGTAGGTGTGCTTGGCGACCGTCACCGAGCTCTCGCTCATGGCCTCGAGCAGCGCCGACTGCGTCTTCGGCGTGGCGCGGTTGATCTCGTCGGCGAGCACGATGTTGGCGAAGATCGGTCCCTTCTGGAACTCGAAGCGCTTCTGGCCGTTCTCCTCGGTGATCACGTTCGTGCCGACGATGTCGGCCGGCATGAGGTCGGGCGTGAACTGGATGCGCGAGAACGTCGCGTGGATCGTCTCGGCGAGCGTGCGCACGAGCATCGTCTTGCCGAGGCCGGGGACGCCCTCGAGCAGCGCGTGGCCACCGCCGAGCAGGCACATGACGACGCCCTCGACGATCTCCTCCTGGCCGACGATCATCGTGCCGATCTCTTCGCGCAGGCGGCGGAGGTCGGCGGTGAACTCCCCGACCGTGGCTTCGACGTCACGGGGCAGCGCAGGAGCGGACACGGCAGCTTGAGTCATGGATTGGCTTTCGGTGCAGGTGCCTCGGGTGCATCGACGGCATCGAGCTCCGTCGCCGCACTCGGGTGGATCTTCGCGAAGTAGCGCTTCACGTAGTACTTGTAGCTGGACGGTAGCTTCTCGGTGCGCATCACCTCTTCGACGATGCGCTGGTAGTCGGCGTAGACCTTCTGGTAGCCCTTCGAGGCGAAGCCCTTCTGCGCGGCCGACAGGATCGTCTCGCGCGTCGAGTTGCCCTGGTTGCCGGCCTTGCCCTGGAGGTCCTGGTCCTTGGTGTTGCCACCCTTGTCGGTGGCATCGCCGGTCAGGTTGGGATCGTGGCCGGTGCCCCACTTGTCGCCGCCCGAGCCCTGGCCTTGCCCGGGCTGGGTGCCCTGACCCTGCTGGCCCTGGCCCGGCTTCCACGCCCCCTGGCCCTGGCCCTTCTGGCCGCGTGCGCGCGCCTGGAAGTCCTTGTTCCTGCCGTTCTTGTTGAACGGGTCCTGCGGGCCCTTGTTGCCCTTCTGCTTCGCGCGCCGCATCGCCTCGCGGAGGTCATCCATCTGCGAGGACATCTTCTTCTGCGTCGCCTGCTTGCGCTGATCCTGGTCGACGCGACCGGTCTCGCGCGCGGCGTCCTTGAGCTTCTGCGAGGCCTGCTGCTCGCGCTCCTCCTGCTCCTCCTTGGACTCCTGCTTGTCCTGCGGCTTCTGGAGCTGCTCGGCGGCCTTCTCGAGATCCTTCTGCAGGCGCTTGACCGCCTCGCGCTGCGCGGACTGCTGCTTCTGCTCGGCTTCCTTCTGCAGCTTCTTGAGCTCGTCCTTCTTCTGCTGGAGGCGGCGCTCGGCCTCCTGCTGCTGCTGCGGGGTCTTCGCCTCGTCCTTCTCCTTCTGGAGCCGGCGGACCTGCTCCTCGAGCTTCTGCTGCTGCTGGTCCTGCTTCTTCTGCTGGTCCTGCTGCTGCTTCTGCATCTGCTTGGAGACCTGGTCGAGCTGCTTCGCCAGCTCCTGCTTCTGCTGCTCGGTCATCGGCTGCTTCTCGTTCTGCGCCTGCTGCTGCTTCAGCTGCTCGAGCTTCTTCTCGAGGTCCTGCTTCTGCTGCTCGGAGAGGGTCTTGTCCTGGAGCTGCTTCTCGAGCTCTTCCTTCTCCTGCTGCATGCCCTTCGGATCGAGCTTGGCGGCGAGCTCCTCGAGCTCCTGCTTGGCCTTCTCGAGGTCGTTCTTCTTGAGCGCCTCGCCGAGCTCCTTCGTCTGCTGGTTCTTCTCGAGCTCCTTCCCGAGCTCGGCCATCTGCTTCGCGAGCTCGCCGGCGTCGGGCTCGGCGCCCTGGTTCAGCAGCTCCTCGGCCTTCGCGAGCTGCTCGAGGAGCTGCTCCTTCGTGATCTTGCCCTGCTCGGCATCCTCGAGGAGCTGCTCGATCGTCTTCGCGAACTTGTCGAGATCCTCGATCTTGTCGCGCTGCGCGATCCGCTTGAGCTCGCCGAGGATCGCCTCGACGTACGCCCTCTCGTCGGGATCGAGCTGGACCGAGCTCTCCTTGTGAAATCGTGAGTCCTTGGGATCGACGACGGTGAACGCGACGGGGCCGATCGCTCGGGTGCCGACATGCGCGGTCAGCTGCGTGTCGCCGAGCGGCGCGTCCGCGGGGATCCGGATCCGGATCGACTCGCGCGTCCAGTCCAGCACGACGACGGGCCGCGCCTGATCCGACGGACCGAGGTACACGGATGCACCGAGGGGGACGTAGCCGCCGGGGGACGCGGTCGACGCGGTGGCGGCGGCGGGGACGTCGGGCGCGCCGATCACGTGGCGGGCGGGCAGGGAGGCCATCGGCGTGGTGAGGCCCGCCATCAGGTTCGAGCCGATCAGCGTGACCTCGGCACCCGGCGGCGCCGCCGACGGATCCGCGCGGACCAGGTGCGGCGAGCGATCGACGGTCGGCAGCGCGAGGCCTGCGGCGATCGCGGAGACCGCGAGGAAGCCGAGCGCGGCGCGCAGATCGCGCGGTGCGGCGAACGGGGCAGCGGCGCGGATGTTCGCGCGCGGGACCGCCTTGACGCCGTCGCGGATCGCGGCCGCCATCAGCTCGGTGGTCTCGTCGTCGATGCCGCCGATCGACCCGGTGGGCGCCGTCGTCGCACCGGCGTCGGCGCTCGCCATCGTGCGGCGGAACGCGATCGCGGTCGACAGCCGGTCGGAGAGGTTCGAAGCGCGGTCGATGCGGCGCGCGACCCGCTCGTCGTCGAGCGGTCGCAGCGCGCTGATCACGGCACCCGCGACGATCATCAGGCCGGTCCCGACGAGCAGCAGGGTCGCGGTCGAGGACGCGATGAGCTCGGCGCGCAGCGCGAAGATCACGGCGAGCGCCGCCGCCGCGGCGAGCACCGTGGCCGTCGCGGCACCTTCGAGCGCCCACTGGAGGCGGATCCGGACCCGCGCTCTGCCGATCAGGCGCTGGATCGCCGACGTATCATGAAGGCTTCGCACACGGGCTCCTAGCGGCCACGGCGGGCCGGATCGTCCTCTGGGCCGTCAACGTTCGAGGTTAGCACCAACATTCCACGTGCCAGGCGGAGTTGCGGTCTATCTCTGCCATCCCCCGACCTCGACAGACCCGCGACCACTGCGACACCGCGAGCCACGGAGTGGTTGCCCCACCCGACGCGTCAGGCGCGGGCTTTCAGCAATCCCCACCCGAAGGCCCTTGCCTACACGTGCCTACCTGGTCGATCGCTGACTCGATCAGCGGCGCGCGCTACAGGAAGAACGCGGCGATCGAGAACTTGTTGCTCGTCGTATCGATCACCTCGTAGCTCTCGCGCGCGCGCGGCGTGGGCAGCAAGCCCTTCACGGTCGTGATCCGGCCGGCCTCGGTGATCAAGAAGTAGCGGCGTCCGAGCGGCGCTCGTGCCCGATCGTTGATGTACTTCTGGAACTCGACGTTGTTGACCGCGACGAGCGACGTCTTCATCTCGGGCAGCCACGACCAGATCTCGCCGCCGGACCAGAAATTCTCGCCCCGCCAGTAGAGCTGCCATGCGATCAGGCGATCGGCGTCGACGACCTTGATCGACCGCCGGCCGCGCAGCGGCTCGGGCGGGGGGGCCTTCGGCGGCGGCTGGGTCAGGCCGGGCAGGGCCTTCGTGGCCCGCGCCTCGAGCGACGTCGCGTGCGCGGCATGCTGGCGCTGGAGGTTCGCCACTCGCGCCTCGCAATCCGCGCGCAGCTGCTCGAGCTTGGCGCGCTGACCGGGGAACAGCGTGACGGTGACGTCGTGGTGGCCGACGCGGGTGACCGCGCCGTCGACCGCGACCTCGAGCTCGGTGATCCGCTCGTCGTTGGCCTTGTTGAGCTGGAAGCGCAGCGTCATCGGCTGGCCGGTCTGCAGCGTGTCGGGGATGAACGTCTCGAACTGCCACGCGTCACGGAGGTCGGCGAGCCCGTCGACGCACTGGCCCGGACCGAACCACACCGTCTTCTGGCCGTAGATCGTGCGCTGCTCGTAGTAGGAGCGCACCGCCTGCCGCATGCCCCAGTGGGTGCCGGCGTGCGGCATGTAGACCTGGAGCGCCCACACGCAGATCGCGAGGCCGGCGAGCCCGGTGACGGCGACGCCAGTCCGCACGAAGCGCGTGCCCATGATCGCGACGCCGATCGCCGCGGCGATGCCGAGCGCGAGCACACCATCGGACGGATCGATCTGCCACGGCTCGGCGGCCGGCCATGGCCGGTCATAGCGGAACACGAACATCTCGATCCAGCGGTCGGGCTCGAACATCAGGTCGCGGCAGATCAGCAGGACGATGCCGACCCCGAGCGCGGCGTAGACGGGGTGCATGCGTTCGCGGCGCTCGAACAGATCGTGGAGGTAGAACGCGACGATCAGGCCGAGCGGCGGGATCGCGGGGAGGATGTAGTGGTGGAACTTGGTCTGCACGAAGCAGAAGACGAAGAACGCGATGATCGCCCACAGCGTGATCAGGAAGCGGACGCGGCCCTCGCGGCTGTCGCGATTGCTGCGCAGGAACGCGGCGGCGAGGGCGGCGGGGATCAGCGCGGCCCACAGCCACATGCCGTGACCGATCTGGGACGTGTAGTACTCGAACGTGCCGGGCGAGGAGTCGACGCCCGCCGCCGCACGATTGATGATGTGGGTGAAGATGTACTCCTCGACGAAGCGCGCGCCCTCCTTGAGGTACATGCCCACGTGCCAGGGCACCGCGACCGCCGCCATCAGCAGCAGGCCGCGCTTGATCTCGAAGCCGCCGTCCCAGACGTCGCGCCACTGCCAGCACAGGATCACGTGGAACGCGATGACACCGACGACGACCGCGAGCCCGGGCGGGCCCTTCGCGAGCACCGAGACGCCGAGCAGGAAGTAGCAGGCGACCAGGTAGACCTGCCGCATCGTCCGTAGCTTGCCCATCGCGAACGCGCGGTCGGCGATCTGCCCGCTCGTCGTCCAGATCGCGCGCAGCGAGAGCGGGCGGTTGGTGGCGGCGAGGTAGATCAGCGCCGCCGCGAGCGTGAGCGGGATGATGCGAAACAGCAGCTTGTCGAGGGCGTAGCGATCCCAGACGCCGAGGATGTCGTCGAACACGTGGCGCCACAGCGTCTGCCCGGGCTGACGGAGCGGCAGCGGGGCGTTGACGATCGCGGCGACGATGCCGCCGACGAGCACGAGCGGGATCCGGAGGATCAGCCAGCCGTCCTTCGAGAGCGCGCCGACGAGCAGCAGCATCATCCCGGGCAGCCACAGCGCCGGGCTCGGCATCGGGCCGCGGATCGCCAGGTACGGCGACTTGATGAAGTAGATGGCGAAGTAGCTCGCCTGCACCACGACCGCGCCGATGGCGATCCCGAGGACGACGTGGCGCGCGTCGTACGCGATCCGGCGCTTGAACAGATGGCCGAGCGGGGTGATCGGCCGGTCGCCGTCCTCGAGCGCCATCGCGAACAGCGCGATCGCCCCCATCGTGCACGCGACCATCGGCATGTCGGGGATGCCGTTGCGCGCGATCATGCAGAAGATCGGCGTGGACCCGACGACGAGCAGCGCCAGCCACGCGAGCCGCCGGCTGACCAGCCGCGCGAGCATCCACCACAGCAAGGTGAGGCCCGCGATCGCGCACAGGATGAAGGGGATCCGGATCCCGACCATCGTGCGGGCGTCCTGCACCATCTCGCCGGAGTAGCCGCCGTCATCGCCGACCCCGACGGTCTGGAGGCCCGCGGCCATCAGCCAGAACATCAGCACCGGCTTGCTGCGGAAGCCCTCGTTGTCCTGCGGGCTGCCGCTCGACGTCCCGACCCACTTCGTGTGGATGAAGTCGTTGTCCTGCAGCATCGTGCGGGCGACCTCGCCGTAGTGGGTCTCCCACGGATCGACGAGCGAGTACTTCCAGATCCCGGGGATCAGGACGAGCGCCGAGACCAGCACGACGAGCGCGACCTCGAGCCGGAGCGACCGAGGGCGACGCGAGACGCGACGCGAGACGACTTCGGCATGCGCGAGCGCGGCGGGCATCGGATCGCCGCCGAACCTAGCACGCGCCACCGAGCGCGATGGCACCGCGTGTTAGCTTCACGGCGGTGCCTGGGTTTCCCGATGTCTCGGCGGCGGGGATGGCGGTGCCGGCGTCGATCTTCGCCCGGCTGCGCGAGCACAGCGCGCGGTTCACGGCGGCGGGCGGGGACGTGATCCCGCTGCAGATCGGCGACACCCACCTGCCACCGCCGGCGACTCTCCACGAGCTGCCGTGGATCGAGCTCGCCCCGCTCGATCTCTACGCGTACGGCAGCGCGTTCGGTGACGGGTGCGGCGGGTTCGCGCGGCTGTGCTTCACCGGCGTCCCGGCGGCGCGGCTCGACGAGGGCGTCGACCGGATCAACGCGGTCCTCGCAGGGCGATGATCGCGCGCGACGTGGCGCTCGGCGCTTTCGGGGACGCGGTCCGCGCCTGCGATCCGGCGGGGCGGGTGGCCGCCACGCTCGCGGAGCTCGCC
>JALZOI010001030.1 GCA_030857245.1 Myxococcota bacterium | reverse complement strand
CCCCCGAGCCGCTCGGGGGCTTGCCTCCGGCAACCACGCCGGAGCCCACCTCGAGCTTTCGCGATCAGCTCGGCGACGTCACCTTCTCGTGCAAGCTCGTCCACCCGACGGAGCACAAGTTCTGGGAGATCGAGGTGCGCGGGACCCAGCACCTCACCCGGTTCGGCAAGGTCGGCAGCGAGGGCCAGACCCGCCTGACCGAGATCGGCAGCGCGACCGCGTGCAAGACCGACGCGGAGAAGCGCGCGGTGCAGAAGCGCAAGGCCGGCTATCGCTGAGCGCCGCCGCGGTCGCCGCGCCACTCCATGACCTGGCGGCGGCCGTCCTCGAGGATCGCGCGGAAGCCGAGGCGCTCGTACAGCGAGCGGGCGCGGTTGACGTGCAGCACGTTGAGCCGCACCGGCGTGGTGCCCGCCTCGTCGAGCACCGCCCGCAGCGTCGCCGAGCCCACGCCCTGCTTCTGGTACTTGATGCCGATCGCGATCGCGTCGATGTACCAGTACGCGCCGCGATCCTCGACGGAGATGTAGCCGGCCTTGATGCCGTCGACGAGGATCACGTGGCAGTTGGCGAGATCGATCTCGGCCTCGAACTGATCGCGGAGCTTGCACGCCGGCCAGCCATAGCCGACGAGGGCCACCGGGCCGAGCGCCGCGACGTGGACGTCAACGAGGAACGTCCGGTCATGCTCGAACGCGGGTCGCCGCTGGATGCGCATGGCCGGCGTGGTCCGTCGGCGTCAGTTCACGGAGTCGTTGCAGGGTGCGAGCTCGCACAGCAGGTGGCTGACGTGCCCGAGCGTCCGCTGCAAGCGCACCATCGGATCGCACGACTCGAGCAGCTCCTGACGAGCGTCGGGATCCATGATCAGCGCGGCCGCGACCGCATCGGCGCACGCGCCGGGAGACTCCGACGACCGCACGAGCTCCTTGAGCTGGCGGCCCCCTTGCTCGATGACCTCCGCGAGCCGATCGCACAGCGCGATCAGCTTGTGATGCTGCGTGCTCGCGAGCGTCGGATCGCAGGAGGCGTCGGCGAGCATCCGCGCCTCGACCTGCCTGTAAGTTCGATCGGCGGGGAGCTCGCGGGCGATCTCGACGCGGGCGATCCCGCGGAGGAGCAGGGCGAACCGGCCGTCCGGCAGCTCCTCGGAGCAGATGATCCGACCGACGCCGCAGCGCTCGAACACCGGTGGCCGCCCGTAGTAGGTGGTCTCGAACCCGGGTCGCAACCGCGCGACCGCCATCAGCTGGTGGCCGGCGAGGCAGTCCCGGGTGAGCTCGCGGTAGCGCGGCTCGAACACGTGGAGGGGGAGCAGGCCGCCCGGCAACAGCACGCAGTTGGGCAGCGGAAAGATCGGCAGGGAGGAGAGCGTTCCAGGGTCGAGGCCGGCTGGTTCGCGCATGAGTCCGTCCATCCCCTGTTCCAGCTTATCCGAAGACGTCGATGCAGGACCCGGTCAACGCATCGGGTGCGTCGCAGGCCAGGAACAACGCCGTTCGTGCGATGTCGTCGGGACTCATATCGGGCTTCGCATCCGGCAGGCCTTCTCGGAGCATCGCTGTGTCCACGCTGCCGGGACAGATCGCATTCACCGAGACCTTAGCAGCGCGTAGCTCCTCGGCAAGCGCTCGGGTCAGCCCGACGACCGCATGCTTTGCCGCGCAGTAGGCGGCGAGCAGCGGGGTGCCTTCGCGCCCCGCGATCGATGCCAGGTTGATGATGCGACCGCCGGTGCGCGTGAGCTCCGGCAGGAACGCGCGCGTCACGTGGAACGTGCCGTCGACGTTGACCGCGAAGACGGAGCGCCACTCCGCGTCGGTGATCTCGGCGGTCTCCTTGCGCAGCACCGACCCGGCATTGTTGACGACGGTGCGGACCGCGGGCATGTGCGCGCGCACCTCGACCGCGGCGCGCTCGACAGCGCGAGGATCGGCGACGTCGACGACCATCGCCCGCGCGCGGCCGCCGGCTGCCTCGATCTCGCCGACGACGATCGCCAGCGCCTCGGCATCGCGGGCCCACAC
>JALZOI010000421.1 GCA_030857245.1 Myxococcota bacterium | reverse complement strand
GGCAGGCGCACGCGGCCATCGCGAGCACGACCGCGAGCACGAGCCCCCCGCTGCGCGGCCGGCTCACGACCCGACCATCACGCGAAAGCCGTCGACGACCCACGGCGGCGTCGCGACGCGCGGGCGATCCGTCAGATCGAGGTGCATCGGCGTGATGCTGTTCCAGCCCTCGGCGATCGCGACGCAGTCGGTGCCGTCGACGTGCTCGTGCCCGGCGGGGCCGCCGCCCACCCAGTAGTACGGGCGGCCGCGGGGATCGTTACGCTCCTGCACGTCATCCTCGTAGAGCCGGCGCCCGAGCGTGGTCCACTGGTAGGCATCGGTGCCGTTACCCGGCATGTTGACGTTCAGCACGGTGCCGGGCGGGATCGGCTCCTCGATCGCGGCGCGCACGACCGCCGCCGCGAACCGGAGCGCCGCTGCCGGATCGGCCGCGCGCGGCGCGAGCGAGCACGCGATCCCGGCAGCCCCGCGGAGCGCGCCCTCGACCGCGGCGGCCACGGTGCCCGAGTAGAAGACGTCGCTGCCGAGGTTAAAGCCATCGTTGACGCCCGACACGACGACGGTCGGCTTGCGATCGCAGAGCTTGAGGATGCCGAGGTACACGCAGTCGACCGGCGTCCCCGACAGCGAGTAGCGGCGCGGCTTGAGCTCGGTGAGCCGCAGCGGCTTGTGCAGCGTGATCGCGTGCGAGGCCGCGGAGCGCTGGCGCTCCGGCGCGACCACGATGACCTCGGCGAACTCGTCGATCAGCGTCGCGAGGGCATCGAGATGCGGGCTCTCGATACCGTCGTCGTTCGAGCAGAGGACCAGCGGACGGGGTCGGGCCATAAAAAAGTGCCGGTCGCCTGGGGGGCGACCGGCGGTTCTCGTCGAGGCGACAGGATTTGAACCTGCGACCCCCAGACCCCCAGTCTGGTGCGCTACCAGGCTGCGCTACGCCTCGTCAGAGGACGTGTTGAATACCCCGGCGGGCTGACTCCGTCAATCCACCCGCGCCGCAAGCGCGGGCTTCAGGAATGGTCCGGGCCCTACTCGCGCATCAAGCGCGAGCTTCAGGGGGCCTGACCCTCAGACCGGCGGCAGGCCATTCAAGATATTCTTGAGGACCTGGCTCGGCTTGAACGTCAGCACACGGCGGGCCGGGATCAGGATCGGCACCGCGCGCTGCGGATCGCGACCCATCCGGTCCTTCTTGTCGCGGACGACGAAGTTGCCGAACCCGGAGATCTTGATCTTCTCGCCGCGCTCGAGCGTCTCCTTCACGACGTTGAAGACGGTCTCCACGATCTCGGCAGCTTCCTTCTTGGAGAACCCACCGACCTTCTCGTAGACGGCCTCGATGATGTCGGCCTTGGTCATGCGTGCCATGGGATCCAAGCTACACGACGGGCGAGGACCGAGGCAATAAGCACCTGGAATGGTTGCTGATCCCTGCTCGAAGCCCAATGGACGACTGGGCTCCGGCCGCACGCCGCGGCCACCCGGGCGCCCTAGTCCGCGGAATCCAGCGAGTCGCAGTGGGTCGCGTAGAGGTGGCCGGTGACGGTGCCCCCGTTGAACGTCAGCGCGAGATCGAGGGCGATGAAGCCATCGGGGTCGCTCGGCGCGGGCATGCCGAAGCACGTCGGGCAGATCTCGGAGGCGACGACCGTCGAGGTCACCATCGTCGCGGCGGCGCCGAGGGCGCCGTTCAGCAGGTCGCCCTTGAACCCGAGCAGGTTGCCGGGCGTCGTCCCGGTGGCCGGCGGAGCCGGTACGCGCGCGAGGATCAGCGTGTAGTCCGGCGTCGGCGAGCTGGCGGTCGGGCAACCGGCCATACCGCCGCGATGGGCCTCGACCCGGATCGACAGCGGCTGCTGGGTGATGCCGTAGACCGCGCGATCGAGCGTGCGGGTCACGCTGCCGAACGTGGCGGTGAGCTGGGTCATCGTGCACGCGCCGGTGCAGCTCCCGGAGGTGGTGGCGTCGGCGGCGGCATCGATGGCGGCGGGCGGGGCGTCGATGGTGGGCGTGCTGCCCTCCCCGCCGCACGCGGCGGTGGCGATCAGCAGCAGCGAGGTCAGCGATGTCGGCGATGTCAGCGGGCGTCGCATGGTCATGGCTACCTCCGCTGCGCTGGCAGGTTCTCGACGAGCCGGGCCACGATGTTCTCGTGCGCCTTGTCGACCTCGACGTCGGTCAGCGTGCGATCGGGCGCGCGGTACGCGATCGACCACAGCATGCTCTTCCTGCCCTCGCCGAGCTTGGGGTCGCGGTAGTCCTCGAGCAGGCGGAAGCCCGCGACGAGCACCTCGCTCGCCTGCACGATGACCTCCTCGATGCGCGCCGCCGGGATGGTCGCGGCGAGCAGCAGCGAGACGTCGCGGGTGGACCCCGGGAACCGCGCGATCGGCTGCATCTGCGCCGGCGCCGCAAGCGGCAGCTTCGTGAGATCGAGATCGAAGGCGAACACGGGCCCTTCGACGCCGAGCTGCTTGCGGAGCTCGGGATGGAGCTCGCCGAACCAGCCGACCGGCTCGGTGCTGGTGCCGAGCAGGAGCTCGCCCGCGATCCCGGGATGGAGGTAGCCGACGGTCGTGGTCTGGCGCGTCCGCACGGCGACGTCGCCGGCGATCGCGCGGATCGCGACGAGCGCGAGCCCCTTGGCATCGAACACGTCGACCGGCGGACCCGCGCCGAGCTGCGCGGAGCGACGCCCGGCGACCACGCCTGCCGCCCACGTCGGCTCGTCGGCGAGCTCGTGCAGCGGGCGCTCGCTCGCGGCCTCGCCACGGCGCAGGAATACGCTGCCGACCTCGAACACCGCGAGGTCGGGACGACCGTGGCTCTGGTTGCGCGCGACCGCGGCGACCAGGTTCGGGATCAGCGAGGTCCGCATCACCGCCTGATCGACGGTCATCGGGTTGCGGATCGCGATCGGCTGCATCCGCCGATCGGTCGCCGGCAGCCCGAGGGCGAGGGCGCGCTCGACGGACTGGAAGCCGTACGTGATCGCCTCGTACGCGCCGGCCTGCGCGAGCGCAGCGCGGGCGAGCTCGGCGCGATCCGCCGGCCGGACCCCGGGAGCCTGCCGCAGCACAGGCAGCGTCGACGTCACCTGCTCGTAGCCGACGACCCGCAGGATCTCCTCGATGACGTCCACCTCGCGCGTCAGATCGGCGCGCGCGGACGGTGGCGTGACGTCGAACGTCGGGTCCCCCGTCACCGTGCAGCCGAGCCGCTCGAGCGCATCCCGGCACGTCGACGACTCGACGGCGACGCCGGTCACGAGGCGCACGCGCTCGAGCCGCACCGGGATCGTCGCCGGCGCGCGGCGGAGCGGATACGCGTCGACCGCATCGCCGGTCACCGTGCCGCCGCCGACCATGCAGAGCAGCCGGGCCGCGCGGCGCGACGCGAGGTCGGCGAGCTCGGGGTCGACGCCCCGCTCGAACCGGTGTGAGGCCTCGGAGTGGAGCCCGAGCCGGCGCGCGGTCCGGCGCACCGTGAGCGGCCGGAAGCTCGCGCTCTCGAGCAGCACGCGCGTGGTCTGGTCGGTGACCTCGGACTCCAGGCCGCCCATCACGCCGGCGAGCGCGATACCGCGTTCGCCATCGCGGATCACGAGGTCATCCTTGACGAGCGTGCGGACCACGCCGTCGAGCGTGACGAAGCGCTCGCTGTCGCTGGCGTGCGAGATGCCGATCACGCCGGCGGTCAGGGTAGCCGCGTCGAAGGCGTGCAGCGGCTGACCGAGCTCGAACATCACGTAGTTCGTGACGTCGACGACGTTGGAGATCGACCGCACGCCGACCGCGCGCAGCCGCTGCGCGATCCTGCGCGCGAGCGCCGAGGCCGGGCGACCGACCCGGACACCCTCGATGAGCCGCGCGGTGTACCGCGGGCACGCCTGCGGATCCTGGATCGCGAGATCGACGGGCGTCCCGCCGGTGGCGAGGTACTCCGCGAGATCGGTGTCGGGGGGGACGACCTTGCCGCGCAGCATCGCGACCAGCTCGCGCGCGACGCCGAGGTGGCCGAGCACGTCGCCGCGGTTCGCCGGGGCGTTGAGCTCGAGCAGCCAGTCCTCGATGCCGAGCGCGCGCTGCGCCGGCGCGCCGAGCGGCGTCCGATCATCCTCGTCGAGCACGACGATGCCGCCGTGATCCTCGGACAATCCGAGCTCGTCCTCCGCGCACAGCATGCCCGGCGACACGACGCCCTTCACCGGGCGCGCGGCGAGCGTCATCCCGTTCGGCAGCTTCGCGCCGATCTGCGCCCACAGCACCTTGCGCCCGGCGGCCGGCACGTTCGGCGCGCCGCACACCACCTGCGTCGCGGTGCCGCCGCGCTCGGTGATGACGTCGACGAGCGTCAGCTTGTCGGCCTGCGGGTGCGGCTGCTTGCCAACGACCTCGGCGACCACGACCCCCGAGAACCCCGCGCCCAGATCGGTCAGGCCCTCGATCTCGAGACCACCGCGGGTGAGCGCACGCGCGCCCTCCTCGACCGTCGGCTGGCGATCGAGATCGCAGAGCTCGAGCAACCAGCTCCAGAGGACCTGCATCAGAATTGCTCCAGGAAGCGCACGTCGCCCTCGTAGTAGAACTTGATGTCGTTGACGCCGTGGCGAAGCATCGCCATCCGCTCGAGGCCCATCCCGAAAGCGAAGCCGGTGTACTTCTCGGAGTCGACCTTGCACTGCGCGAACACGTCGGGGTCGACCATGCCGGCGCCGCCGATCTCGATCCAGCCGGTGCCCTTGCACAGCCGGCAGCCCGAGCCGCCGCAGAAGCTGCACTGCATGTCGACCTCGGCGCCGGGCTCGACGAACGGGAAGTAGCTCGGGCGTAGCCGCACCGTCAGATCGCGCTGGAAGAACCGCGAGACGAAGTGGATCAGCACGCCCTTGAGATCGGCGAACGAGATGCCTTCGTCCACGGCGAGCCCCTCGATCTGGGTGAACATCGGCGAGTGCGTCGGGTCATCGTCGCGACGATAGACCTGGCCGGGCGCGACGATCCGGATCGGCGGCGCCTGGGTCAGCATCGTGCGGACCTGCACCGGGCTCGTGTGCGTGCGCAGCACGATGTCCTCGGACACGTAGAAGGTGTCCTGCATGTCGCGCGCGGGGTGCTCCTTCGGGATCGCGAGCGCCTCGAACGTATGCCAGTCGGTCTCGATCTGCGGGCCGTCGGCGACGACGAACCCGAGCTCCGAGAAGATCTGCACGGCCTCGAGCCGGACCTGCGTCAGCAGGTGGAGGTGCCCGCCGCCGTAGGGTCGGGCCGGCAGCGTGACGTCGAGCGTGCGCGCGAGATCCAGCTTCGCGACGCCCTCGGCGAGCTCGCCGAGCCGCCGCGCGACCTCGTGCTCGATGGTCTGCTTCACCTTGTTGCTCGCCGCACCCACCTTCGGGCGCTCCTCGGCCGGCAGCTTGCCGAGGACCTTCATCGCGTCCGCGAGCTTGCCCTTCTTGCCGAGGAACTGCGCCTGCACCGCCCGGATCGACTGCTCGTCGGCGAGCGGCTCGATCGCGCGCGCGAACTCGGACGCGAAGGCATCGAGCTGCTGGATCGTGAGGAGAGCGAGGCTGGATTCGGAATGGGCCATGACTGTCGACTGTCCCCGAAAGCAAAAACGGCGGCCCTTGCGGAGCCGCCGTGTGAAGCTCGTCCTGCGACGAGATTAGTTCGACCGCTCGCTACGCGCTGACGATCGCCTGAAACGCGACCGGGTCGCTGATCGCGATCTCGGCGAGCATCTTGCGGTTGAGCTGCACGTTCGCCGTGTTGAGCTTGCCGATCAGCTTCGAGTAGCTGTGGCCGAGGCCACGAGCCGCTGCGTTGATTCGCATGATCCACAGCGAGCGGAAGTCACGCTTGCGCACCTTGCGCGAGCGGTACATGTGCATCCAGGCATGCTGGACCGCCTCGTTGGCGATCGCGTGGCAGCTGTTGCGCTTGCCGCGGTAGCCGCTCGCCGCCTTCAGGATGCGGTTACGACGACGGCGGGCCTTGTATCCTCTTTTTGCGCGGGGCATGACTCAGTCCTTGTACGGCAGCAACGCTTCGATCTGGTGATGATGCGCGGCGACAACGTACCCGGTTCGCCGGAGCTGACGCTTGCGCTTCTTGGTACGGCCGGAGAGCAGGTGGCGCTTGAAGACGCGACCGAACTTGAATCTGCCGGAAGCCGTACGCTTGAAGCGCTTCTTGGCACCGGAATGGGTCTTGACCTTGGGCATGGCTTCGTCCGTGAGAGGCTGGTTCTTATGCCCGACCCTGCCCGGGATGACAAGGCCTTTCGGCCGGTTTGGCGTCCCGATGACGCAACCCCCGATCCGGGAGACGATCCCACGAGTTACGAGCAGTTGCGACGCGATGGGGGCGATCCCGCTCACTCCAGCGTGCAGGTTCCTGCCCGGCAGATCGCCGCATCGCCGATCACCGCGGTGCAGCCCGCGGCGCACGGCTGCGGCTCGTGACACGACCAGAACGCACCCAGATCGGCGCGGTACGCGGTCAGCGCATCGCGCCGGATGGCGCCGGCGGCGCACCGGCACGACTGACAGGCGTTGCCCTGGAACACGGCGACGCACTCGTCATCACGCGTGCAGTACTGGTCGTAGCTCGTCGCGCGGATCGCCGTGCTCGCGGTCGGGCCGGTCCCGAGCGTCCCCGGCGGCCCGCTCGGCGTGACCGCCGGGC
>JALZOI010000420.1 GCA_030857245.1 Myxococcota bacterium | reverse complement strand
CGCCGAAGCCGCTGAGCGCGCAGCCGCCCGCGAAGCTCCCGCTGGTCGCGGTCAAGCCAGCGAAGGCGTCGGCGCCATCGCAGCCGCTCCCGCCTGCCCCACCCGCGCCGGCGGCGCATCGTGACGAGATGATCGCGCCGCGCGACATCGCGCGCCTGCTGCGCTACGGCGAGCACTTCGGACCGCACAAGATCGACATCCGCATGCTGCAGATGCCGCTGCCGGTCGCGTCGACCGCGATCGCGATCTGCGATCCGGCGACGGCGAAGAGCTGGCGCGTGTTCGATCGTCCGGTGAACGGCGGCGCCTTCCGCGTGATGCTGTCGGTCGCGCGCACCGGCGAGCAGGAGCGGCTCGCGGCGGTGGTCATCCACGTCGGCCGGCCCCCGATCGCGAAGTGGACGGTGGCGCACTTCCAGGGTCAGAAGAAGCCGAAGGCACCGGACCAGCTCGCGCGCGCGGTGAGCGCGGGCTGGCTCGCCCTCGTCGATGCGGGGAGCGGATCGCCCGGCGTGATCACGGTGCCCGCGGCGGCGCCGGCAGCGCCGACCAACCTGCCGGTCGCCGTGCCGCTGGCCGATGGCCGGCACGCCCTCGCCGTACCGTGCGGCGCGGGCGACTACGCCGCCTACTGGGCGGTCGATGCGACCGACAAGCCGATCTGCCTCGTCCTCGACTTCGACGTGTTCACGCAGAAGGAGTGGAAGGCCAAGCCTACCTGAGCGTGCCGCCGAGCTTCTTGATCGCGGCCTCGGCCTCGGCCCGGAGGCACGCATTCGTGTTGCTGCCACCGATCCCCATGACGCCGCCGCGCTTCCGGTAGCGCGCGCGCCGCAGCGGCTCGATCGCCCGGGCGTCGTCGAGCTTGACCAGCCGCGCGATCACCGCCTTGCGCTCGGGACAGGTCTTGCTCGTCTGCAGATCGTGGAGCGCTGCCTTGAGCTGGGTGTCGCGGTCGACGGTCGCGATCGGCGACGGCATCGGCGGCGGTGCCGGCGGTGCCGTGACGCCCTTGACCGGCGGCGTGGTCGTCGGTGGTGGTGGCGCCGGCGCCGCGCGCTTCGCCTTGCTCGATGACAGCGCGAGCACGATCGCGATCACGATGCCGATCACGACGACGAGGCCGCCGATGAAGATCCAGCGCCGCGGGATCGGCTCGCTGACGTCGGTGAGCGAGACGGCGCGCTGCTGCGTGCCGAGGGCGTCCAGCGAGGTCGTCGGGGCGGCGACGATCACCGACGGCAGCGAGCCCGGGGGCGGCGTGCGATGCCCGCCCGGGACCGGCGTGTACGACCGCGGCATCGGCGTCAGCGGATCGCCCGGCGTCACCGTCATGATGATGCTCTGGTCGCCGAACTCGGTGGGCGTCTGGAGCCGGGGCTGCGCCGACCGCGGCACCGGCATCGGCGTGTGCTCGAACGCGGCGGTGTCCATCGAGCCGAAGTCCGGGCCGAACCCCGAGCTGGCCGACGGGTCGGGCAGCGCGACCGCGGCGCTCCGCGGTGGCAGCACGGGCGCCGTCGCGACGATGCGCTCGAGCGCCGCGATGTAATCGAGCGCGGACTGGAAGCGCTCGGCCGACATCTTGTTGAGCCCGTACTGGAGCACCTCCTCGAGGCCCGGCGGGATCTCGACGTCTGGCGCGTGCTGAGCGAGCGGCGGAGGTTCCCGGCTGACGTGCGCCCCGAGCATCGCGAGCGGATCCTTGTCCGCGAAGGGGGTGCGGCCGGCGATCATCTCGTACAGCACGATCGACGACGAGTAGAGATCCGACGCGGGCGTGATCTCGCCACCGACCGCCTGCTCGGGTGACAGGTAGGCCGGCGTGCCGACGGTGAGCCCGGCGCGGGTCGACGCCGGGTCGTCGGGGCTGCCCGCGTAGAGCTTCGCGATCCCGAAATCGAGGATCTTGACGGTCAGCTCGCCGTCCCGCCGGGTGAGGAACACGTTGTCGGGCTTGATGTCGCGGTGGACCACGCCGCGCTCGTGCGCGTGCCGCAGGCCCTGCAAGACGCCGCGCAAGATCACCACGGCCTCGCGCCACGGGATGCGGCGCTCGCGCTCGAGGCGCTGACCGAGGGACTCGCCCTCGAGGACCTCCATGACGAGGTAGCAGGCGCCGTCGTCGAGCACGCCAAAATCACTGACGCCCACGATGTTCGGATGATCGAGGCGGCCCGAGGCGAGCGCCTCGCGCTGGAAGCGCTGCGCCGCCTCGCGGTTGCGGTTGAGGTCCGCGTGCAGGACCTTGATCGCGACTGCGCGCCCGATGCCGGTGTGCTCGCCGCGGTACACGCGGCCCATGCCGCCGGTGCCGAGGATGGCATCGATGCGGTAGCGCCCATCGAGCACGCTGCCAATGGCGACGCCGTCACCGTCGGGAAAAGGAGAAGGCGACCCCGCCATAAAGTCTGGCTCGACAGTACCGCGGCAAAACCCGCGGACAACAGCCCCCGGTGTACGTCAGCGGACCCGGGTGTCGGATCTCACCGTCTCGGAGCTGCGTCAGCAAGCCCTGCTGCGTCTCCTGACGCGATGTGGGAGGGACGAGCAGTTCGAGGCGTGGGGCCGACGACCTGCCCGGGTGTCGGCATATCGACTGCACATGGTGCAGGCATGGACGCTTCAAAAGCCAAGACCACGAGCACGATCACGAAAATCCTCATCCTCGTCGCCATCATCGGGGCGGTGAACTGGGGCCTCATCGGGTTGTTCAACTTCAACCTCGTCGATGCGATCTTCGGCGGCGGCAGCGCGGAGGAGACCAGCTCCGCGAGCCGCGTCGTCTACGCGCTCGTCGGCATCTCCGGTCTCGCGGCCGCGCTGCTCCTGCCGCGGCTCCGCGACCGCGAGCTGGTCAACGAACCGCAGTACGCCGGGCGAGCTACCTAGACGCTGTGCCTCCTGCGCCCGCGCGCCTAACGTGGCTTGGCTGACCGGGTCGGCTTCGGCGGTAGCTTCGTCGCGCGCGGCGGCAAGCCGGTGTGCTGGGTCAGCGTGACCCCGGGCTGCAAGCGTCCTCGGGGTCCGCCCGACGGACCGCCTCGGAGATTCCCGGTGCCGGCGGGCTGCCACGACGGCACGAGGTGCCGGGGCGACGACGGGCTGCCGCCGATCAGATCCGCGCGCCCCATCTTGTGGAGCGCCTCGCGGAGCACCGGCCAGTTGTTTGGATCGTGGTAGCGCAGGAACGCCTTGTGGAGCCGGCGCTGCGCCATCCCCTTCACGACCTTCACTTCCTCGCGCGCCTTGATCGAGCGCAGCGGGTTGTAGCCGGTGTGATACATCGCGGTCGCGCTCGCCATCGGGGAGGGCAGGAACGCCTGCACCTGGTCGGGGCGGAACCCGTTCCGCTTGAGCCACAGCGCGAGGTTCAGCATGTCCTCGTCGGTGGTGCCCGGGTGCGCCGCGATGAAGTACGGGATCAGGTACTGCTCCTTGCCCGCTTCCTTCGAGTAGCGGTCGAACAGCTCCTTGAAGCGATCGTACGCGCCGATCCCCGGCTTCATCATCATGGTGAGCGGGCCGTCCTCGGTGTGCTCCGGTGCGATCTTGAGGTAGCCGCCGGTGTGGTGCTGGGCGAGCTCCTTGATCCACTCGGGCGAGCGCACGGCCAGGTCGTAGCGAACGCCGGACGCGATGAACACGCGCTTGACGCCCTTGATCGCGCGCGCCTTGCGATACAGCGCGACCAGCGGGCCGTGATCGGTGCCGAGGTTGTCGCAGATGTCGGGGAACACGCACGACGGCTTGCGACACGCCGCCTCGATCTCGCGGCTCTTGCACGCCAGCCGGTACATGTTCGCCGTCGGGCCGCCGAGATCCGAGATGATGCCGGTGAAGCCCTGCGTCTGGTCGCGGATCCGCTCGATCTCGCCGAGGATCGACTTCTCGGAGCGGCTCTGGATGACGCGGCCTTCGTGCTCGGTGATCGAGCAGAAGCTGCAGCCGCCGAAGCAGCCGCGCAGGATCGTCACCGAGAACTTGATCATCTCGTATGCCGGGAGCTTGGTCTCGCGATGCTTGGGGTGCGGCAGCCGCGAGTACGGCAGCTCGTAGAGATCGTCCATCTCGGCGGTGGTCAGCGGCAGCGGCGGCGGGTTGATCCACACGTCGATGTCCTGCTTCCCGTCGCGGTGGCGCTGCACGAGTGCGCGCGCGTTGCCCGGGTTCGACTCGAGGTGGAGGATCCGCGAGGCGTGCGCGTAGAGCGCGCGATCGGTCGAGACCTGCTCGAAGCTCGGCATCCGGATCACCTGCTTCGAGCGATCGACCTTGCGCGGGCGGAGCTGGACGAGCTTGCCGTCATCCGCCGGCGCGCCCTCGCCCGTCGAGCACGGCGCGGCGGTGCGCTCGGGCTCCATGGCGTACGGATCGGGCAGCGGCTCGACCTTGCCGGGCTTGTCGATCGACGTCGAGTCGAGCTCGCTGTAGCCCTCGAGCGGGCGCGCGTGTGCGGTGCCCCGGAGATCGCGGATGGCGGTGATGGCCTCGCCGGCGGCGAGCCGGTGCGCGAGCTCGACGAGCGCGCGCTCGGCGTTGCCGTAGAGCAGCAGATCGGCCTGCGCGTCGATCAGCATCGAGCGCCGGACCTTGTCGGACCAGTAGTCGTAGTGCGCGATCCGGCGCAGGCTCGCCTCGATGCCGCCGATCACCACGGGCACGTCACCGAAGGCCTCGCGGCAGCGCTGCGTGTACACGATCGTCGAGCGATCGGGCCGCAGCCCGGCGACGCCGTTGGGCGAGTACGCATCGTCGCTGCGGATCTTCTTGTCGCTCGTGTAGCGGTTGACCATCGAGTCCATGTTCCCGGCGGTCACGCCCCAGAACAGATTCGGTCGACCGAGCTCGCGAAACGGCTCCGCGCTGCGCCAGTCGGGCTGGTCGAGGATGCCGACGCGAAAGCCGTGGCGCTCGAGCAGGCGGCCGATCAGCGCCATCCCGAAGCTCGGGTGGTCGATGTACGCGTCGCCGGTGACGACGATGACGTCGCAGCTATCCCAGCCGAGCTCGTCCATCTCGGCACGCGTCGTCGGCAGCACCGGAGCGATGCCGAAACGGTGCGCCCAGTAGGGGCGATGGGCGAACAGCGGGCGCGACATTGACCCGCCGTTTAGCACGCTTGCGCGCGGGTTGACGGTTATTCGCTGCTCCGCCAGGTCGGCTAGGACGCGGGGGGCGGCGGGGCCCCGCCGGGGCTGCCCGCTGCCGCGCCGGCCGCCTCGGGGAACGCGTCCTTCATCGCGCGGTCGGCGGCGTCGCGCTGCGGCACCGTGAGCATCGGTGCACAGCGATCACTCTCCTCGAGCGTGGCGACTCCGAGAAAGCACTGCTGCGCGGCGATCGACCAGCCATCGACGGTGCAGCGCTCGATCAGGACCTGCGTGATCCGGTCCGACGCCTCCTGCGGCGCCCCGGCGGCGGCGCCCTGCTTCATCAGGCCGACGAGGTGATCCGCCATCTTCTCGCACGCGGGCGCCCCCGCCTTCACGGTCGTCGTGTCGACCTGCTTGGCACCACCACCGCACGCAGCGAGCACGGACGCGAGGATCAGGAGGCGGCTCATGAGAGCTTCATCATGTCACGCACGCCGCCCGCGATGAACTCGATGGCGACCGCCGCGAGCAGCAGACCCATCAGCCGCTCGAACGCCCGCATCAGCGCCTTCGGCAGCAGCCGCTCGGCCCGTGTGGCGCTCCGCATCATCAGCCAGCACGCGATGCAGGTGATCGTGACGGCCACGAACACCGCACCGATCGAGACCGGGCGCCACCCGGCGCGGGACATCAGCACCATCACCGTGGCGATCGCACCCGGCCCCGCGAGCATCGGGATCGCGAGCGGGAATGTCGCGACGTCGTCGCGCGCGGCGCTCTCGATCTGCTCCTCCTTCGTCGACCGGGTCGGCGACGGCTGCGCGCGCATCATGTCGATCGATAGCAGCAGCAGCATCAGCCCACCCGCGATCTTGAACGCGCCGAGCGAGATCCCGAACGCCTTGAAGATCAGGCCGCCGGCGACCGCGAACGTGCACAGCGTGACCCAGGCGATGAAGGCGGCGCGCAGGGCGGTGCGGCGGCGCTGATCGGGCGAGTCGCCCTTCGTGATCGTCAGGAAGATCGGCGCGATCGCGAAGGGATCGATCACGAAGAAGATCGCCGACAGCGCGACGACGGCGAACTTGAGATCCTGCTCGCTCACGTCACCACCCGCAGGTCGCGCCGACCGACTGCGCGACCGCGTCGGCCGCCGACCGGCACGCCGCCTCGAGCGCGACCAGGCCCTCCGGCGGCACGTTGCTCCAGGCGACCGTGACCGAGTCCAGCGCCTGCTGGAGCGCCTCGCGGGTCGGCTGCGGCAGGGCCTGGCAGGTCTGCAGCCGCTGGATGTGACCGACGTACTCGTGGCACGCGGGCGGCAGCGTCGACGCGAGCATAGGCCCGTCGGCGACCGCGACCTCGCGATCGAGGGCCTCGCGCTGCGCGGGTGTCAGCCGCGCCTTGCAGCGCTTCGGATCCTGCAGCGACGTCGTGCCGGTGATGCAGCTCCGGACGTCGGCCTCCCAGCGATCCTGCTCGCAGCGCGCGAGGAACACGTCGCGCAGCCGGCGCGCGCGATCATCGCCGCCCGCGCGGGTCGGCTCGACGAGCCGGCGCACGTGATCGGCGACCTCGGCGCACGACGGCGGCGGCGGCCGGGGTGGCGT
>JALZOI010001029.1 GCA_030857245.1 Myxococcota bacterium | reverse complement strand
CGACCCGGCAGCGCCCCGGCCGTCGCGGCGCGCCGCGGAGCTCGTCGACGTCGCGGCGCTGATCCCCGATGCCGTCATCGATCTCCGCTACGCGACCGCGGACAACTTCACCGGCGAGGTCCTCTATCCGGCGGCGACGTGCAAGCTGCGCCGCGCGGTGGCGGCTCGCCTCGTCGAGGCGGCGGCGACGTTACGCGCGCAGCAGCGCCGGCTCGTGATCTGGGACTGCTACCGCCCGCTCTCGATCCAGCGCGTGCTGTGGAAGCACGTGCCGGATCCTCGCTACGTCGCGAACCCGAAGGTTGGCTCGCGGCACAACCGGGGCGCCGCGATCGATCTCGCGCTCGCCGACGCGGATGGCGAGGTCGTCGCGCTTCCCACGAAGTTCGACGAGCTCTCGAAGGCGGCGCACCGCTCGCGCGCACTCGTCGGCCCGCGAGGCGCGGAGGCGAAGCGCCTCGAGGCGGCGATGCACGGCGCCGGCTTCATCGGCCTGGCCACCGAGTGGTGGCATTTCGACGCCCCGGACAGCGCGAAGTACGCGATGTCGGACGAGCCCCTGTGATGACGCTCACGCCGCGACGGAGAACGCCGCGGGTGTGGCCTCGAGCGTCAGCGCGACCGCGTGGATGACGGCGGCGATCCGCACCGCATCCTGGACCTGCTCGCGCGTGCCGCCTCGCTCGCGCACCACCTGCTCGTGCGAGCGCACGCACGACTCGCAGCCGGTGATCGCCGAGGCGGCGAGGCACCACAGCTCGAAGTCGAGGTGCTCGACGCCGGGCTTGCCGATGATCTGCATGCGGAGCCGCGCGGGCAGCTGCGCGTACTCGGAGCCATCGCCCATCATGTGCAGGAAGCGGTAGTAGACGTTGTTCATGCCCATGATGGCGGCGGCGCCCTGCGCGGCGGCGATCGCGTCCGAGGACAGGTGCGCACTCGCATCCGCGGCGATCGCCGTGGCGACCTCACGGTTGCGCGCGGTGGCTGCCGCCGCGATGGCGGTGCCCCACGCTTGCTGCGGGGTCAGCGCCGTCGACCCCGCGATCACGCCGAGGTTGATCCGCAGGTCGCGGGCATGGTCGGGGAGGCGATCCTTGAGCTCGTCGATGGACATGATCATGACGGTCCTCTCTGGTCCTCGGGTCACTCAGGCCGCGTTGAGGGTCTGCTCGCCCTTCTGCCAGTTGCAGGGGCAGAGCTCGTCGGTCTGCAACGCATCGAGCACGCGCAGGACCTCGGCGTGGTTGCGGCCGACGTTGAGGTCGTTGACGGACACGAAGCGGATCACGCCCTGCGGATCGACGATGAAGGTCGCCCGCAGCGCGACGCCTTCCTCCTTGTCGAGGATGCCGAGCGCCTGCGAGAGGTCGCGCTTGAGGTCCGACACCATCGGGAACGGGAGCTCCCGGAGGTCGGGGTGCTGCTGGCGCCACGCGAGGTGGACGAACTCGTTGTCCGTCGACACGCCGAGCAGCTGCGCGTCGCGATCCTCGAAGTCGCGGTTCAGCTTGCCGAACGCCGCGATCTCGGTCGGACAGATGAACGTGAAGTCCTTGGGCCAGAAGAAGTAGACCTTCCACTTGCCCTCGTAGTGCTGGTCGGTGAGCTCGGTGAACTCCTTGCCGCGGTCGAGGCTGATGACCGCCTTGGCCTTGAACGCCGGGAACGTGTCTCCGATGGTGAGCATCTGGTGTCTCCTTGGTTGATGGAGCCACCATGGTCCACGCGGCCGATAAGTCCATGCTCGTGGATGAATCGCCGTGATAGGCTGTGGCTATCGTGAGCCGACCGTCGGTCCGCCAGCTCGAGTGCCTCGTCGGCGTCGCCGACCACGGCAGCTTCCGCAAGGCGGCCACGGCGCTCGGCATCTCTCAGCCGGCGCTGTCGGCGCAGGTCCAGGCCGCGGAGACGCTGTTCGGCGTCCAGGTCTTCGAGCGTGATCGCCGCAGCGTGCTGGTGACGCCGGCGGGCGAGGACGTGATCGGGCGCGCGCGCGAGGCCCTCGTCGCGATCGATGGCGTCGCCGACGC
>JALZOI010001028.1 GCA_030857245.1 Myxococcota bacterium | reverse complement strand
ACCGCACCGAGGGCCACGCGCGCGCTGATGACGGTGTCGCCGTCGAGCGTGATCGCGGCGGCGCCCATCACCTTCGAGATCGACTGCGCGCGCCGCGTCCCGACCTTGCGCCAGGCGGTGCGCGTCGCCGCATCCGGGACCGGCACGATCGCCGCGACGATCAGCTCGTCGGCCGCGAGCAGCGTCGTGCGGTAGCCGGTGCACCACTCGCGGTAGGGCACGCGCCGCCGTCCGCGCGGCGACGCGAGCTCGAGCTCGGCATCGAGCGCGAGCAGCGCCGGCAGGCTGTCACCCACCGGCGACGAGGTGCCGACGTTGCCGCCGAGCGTGCCCCGCGCCTGGATCTGGAGCGCGCCGATCTCCCGCGCCGACTGCGCGAGGGGCGCGAGCCGATCGCGGATCGCGGGGTGCCGCTCGACCTCGGTCCACGTCGTGCCCGCACCGATCGTGATCGCGTGCGGCTCGACGCGTACGAAGCACAGCTCGGCGAGCCGCCACAGATCGAGGATCCCGACCGGCACCGGCTTGTGGTTCGCGGTGACCATCAGATCCGTCCCGCCGGCGAGGACCATCCAGTCGGGCTGGGCGGCGTGGACCTGCACGGCCTCGTCGAGGTCGCGCGGCCGGAGGTATCCGGTGCTCACTTCGAGACCTCGCGCGCGGCGCCCACGATGGCATCGACGATCAGCTGGTAGCCGGTGCACCGGCAGATGTTGCCGGCGAGCAACTCGCGCACCCTCGCGCGCGCGGTCGCATCATCGACGCCGGCGATCAGGCCACGATCGACGACGTGCGCCGCGCACACCGCGATGCCCGGCGTGCAGATCCCGCACTGCGCACCACCACACGCCACGAGCGCGCGCTGCACGGCGTGGAGCGTCGTGCCGTGCGCGAGGCCTTCGACCGTCGTGAGCTGGCGCTCGTGACACTGCCCGACCGCGACGAGGCAGGAGTTGACCGGCTCGCCGTCGAGCATGACGGTGCACGCACCGCACTCGCCCTCGCCGCAACCCTCCTTCGTGCCGGTGAGCCGCAGATCCTCGCGGAGCACGTCGAGCAGGCGCTTCCACGGCGACACGTCGACGGAGTGCGAGGCGCCATTGACCTCGAGGGTGAACTTCACGAGAGCCTCCAGGCGGCCTGCGAGGCAGCGACGACCTCGGGTGAGATCGGGATCGCATCGAACGCGCAGCCGAGTGCATCGGAGACCGCGTTCGCGACGGCGGCGGCCGGTCCGTCCATCGGGATCTCACCGACGCCCTTGGCACCCGACGGGCCGAACGGGTACGGCACCTCGACGATGATCGTCTCGAGATCGGGGGCGTCCGCGAACGTCGGCACGATGCAGTTCGTCATGTTCGCGTTCGCGACCTTGCCGTCCTTGTACACGATGTTCTCGAGCACGGCCCAGCCGAGCGCCTGCAGCGTGCCGCCCTCGATCTGCCCCTTCACCACCGCCGGGTTGATCGCCTTGCCGACGTCGATCGCCTGCACGCAGCGATCGATCGTGACCTCGTAGGTGTCGAGGTCGACCGCGACGTCGACCAGGCACGCCGCCCAGCCGAACACCGGGTACGCCGCGCCGGTGTACGTCGCGTCGTCCCACGCGATGCCGGGCGGCGGCTCGTGCGTGATCGTCTCGACGAGCTCGCCCTCCGCGCCGCGCGCCGCGGCGAGCTGCAGCAGCGAGGCACCCTCGTGCCCGTGCTCGAGGCCCCACAGCTCGAGCTTCGCGCGCAGCGCTCGCGCGGCTTGCTCGACGATCGCGCCGACCACCATGCAGGTCCGGCTCGCGACCGTCGGACCGCTATCGGGGACGGTCGACGTCGACGGGTCGACGACGGTGACCGCCCGCGCATCCACGCCGAGAGCACCCGCCGCGATCTGCGTGAACATCGTGATCGCGCCTTGCCCGATGTCGGTCGAGCTCGAGCGGACCTCGAAGCGGCCGGCCGGCGTCATCGCGACGCTCGCGCGCGCCGCCATCCGCTTCTCGCCCGAGCCGGTGAAGCCCGCGCCGTGGAAGTAGAAGAC
>JALZOI010000419.1 GCA_030857245.1 Myxococcota bacterium | reverse complement strand
CGCGCGTTCGCCGCGGCGGAGCGGGGGATCGAGCGCTGCGGCGAGCGCGCGAAGCGGCCCGCGCGCTGATCGCCCACCGGTCAGGCACGCCGATCACCCGCGCGGGGCGGAAACGTGTCGCGGCGCAGCCCGCGCTCGAGCCAGAACGCGCCGAGCGGGAGGATCGCCGCGAGCATCGCGATCGCGCAGGTCCGGACGCTCCAGCGCAGCTGCACCTTGACCGCGAGGAGGGCGAGCGCGAACAGCACGAACAGCGCGCCGTGGATGCCGCCGACGATCCGCACCGCCGCCGGTTCGTGGGCGAGGTACTTCAGCGGCATCGCGACGGCGAGCAGCACCACGTACGAGAGCCCCTCGATCAGGCTGATCAGGCGAAACCGTCCGAGCGGCGTACGAAGCAGGGTCATGCTCTCGCATGGCAGCACGGGATCGAGCGCGTGGCGAGCGACGTAGCCAGCGGGTCGTCCGGCGCGAGGTCAAGCGTCCCCGCTGCGCGGCCGGCCACCGGACGCGCCGCCGCGTCGCGTGCGCGCAAGTCCTTGATCGAGCGCCTCGCGCGCGCTGGCATACCCACTGCACCGGGGTTCAACGAATCCCATGAAGCAGCTTGGCCTCGCTCTGTTCACCCTCGCTGTCGCGGCCACGGGCTGCGGCGATAATATCGGCACCGATCACGACGTCGACGATCCTGACGATCCGATCGACGAGCTGCCGGTCCCGCTCACGCCCGAGGGCCGCTACGCGATGCAGAGCGAGCTCGATCTCGCGACCAACGTGCCGGGCCGCGCCGGCGTCGTGATCAACTACTTCATCAACGCGACCGATGATCCCGACGACCCGACGAAGTTCCTCGTCGAGCAGCTCATCGGCGCGATGCCGGACGGCCAGCTCAAGAACCTCGTGATCGCCGCCGCGCCGGCGGTCACCGGCTATCTCAACGATCGCCTGCTCGAGGTCGCGCCCGAGCTGCTCACGCGCATGGTCGATCTCGGCGACGCCTTCGGCCAGGCCGCGAAGCACTTCGGGACGCTCGAGACGCTCGAGGTCGACGCCGCCGGCCGCGCGACCAAGCTCGTGACCGGCGTGCACTTCGTCGTCGATGCCGTGCCGCTCGATCTCCCGCTCACCGACTTCGGGATGGCGGACATCAAGGTCGAGAACCTGCGGGTCACCCTCGACGATGCCGGCCACCTCACCATCAGCGAGCACCAGCTCGCCATCGCGTACGGCGCGTTGCTCCGCATCGCGATCGATCACGCGATCGTCCCGATGCTCGATCCGAGCGCGCACGACATCGGCGATCTGCTCGCGAGCGCGGTCAACTGCCAGCGCGTCGGTCAGTACGTGTTCGACGTCATCGGCGTCGGCTCGCCGAGCACGTTCGAGGGCGCCTGCACCGCAGGGCTCGACGCGACCGCCGCGGTGCTCTACGCGCAGCTCGCGCGGCTCGATGGCTCGCTGCTCGAGCTCGGGTTGACCGGCCGGGCGCGCGGCGTCGACCGCGACCGCAACGGCACGATGGATCAGATCCAGACCGGCCTGTGGTCCGGCTCGATCGGCTACGCCGGCACGCCGGCCCCGCTCGGGACCGCGACGTTCCACGGCGTCAGGAAGTAGGCGCTCGCTTCACGACGTGGCGGGCGCGGTCACGTCGCGCCGGGCGGCTCGTCGGCGCCGGGCGCCGCGCCCGTGATCTCGATCCACCGGCGCAGCGCGTCGGCTTCGAGCCGCGCGAGATCGACGCCCGCGGTCCGCGCGACCTCGAGCTCGGTCCGGAACGTCGTTCCCATCGACGTCGGATCGTCGCTGCCGAGCACGCAGTGGACGTGCGCGGCCTGGAGTGCGCGGAGCGGCGTCTGCCCACCATGCAGGCGCTCGAGCGCGGCGAGGGCCGTCGGGATGAGCAGCCGGTTGCTGGTCGGGCAGACCTCGAGCGTGATGCCGTCGCGCGCGAGCCGCTCGAGCGTCGCGGGGCTCTCGAGGGCGTGCACCCCGTGACCGATGCCGCGCGGCGCGAGCGCGAGCGTGCGATCGATCGACGCGTGGCCGGCGAACTCGCCCGCGTGGATCGTGAGGTCGGGGAGGTGGCGGCGCAGGCCGTCGAGGATCGCGACGAGCGGCGCGGGCAGCGGCTCGGTATCCGGCGGCGCGACGATCCCGAGGACATCGAGCCCGACCAGCGCGGCGGCGTGCTCGACGACCATCGCGGCGAGCGCGCGATAGTGCGGCTCGCTCTCGAACGTGCGCGACAGCCCGAGCCGCAGCAGCATCGGCGTCCCGGTCGCGGCCTGGGCCTCGTCACGCGCGGCGATCACCTCGAGCAGGATCGGCCGGGCGTAGCGCTCCGCGAGCTCGACCGGCGGCACCGCGCGCCAGTCGAGGTGCTGGTGCTCGATCAACGTGCGCGCCATCGAGAACAGGCTGAGCCGCATCTCGAAGCCATCGCTGTCGGCGGCTGCCTCGCGAAACGCCGCGCGGGCGAGGGCGCCGATGGCCGGCACGCTGACGTAGGCGGCCCGCGCGTTGACGATGCAGCGGTAGAACCGCGCGGCGTCGTCGGAGGGGCCGGCCATCGTGATGTCGGCGGCGAGCTCGGCGGCGGTGCGGAACCGGCCGGCCGGGGCGTCGTAGAACATCGGACTGCGCAGGTCGAAGCGGCGCGCGACCTCGACGAGGGCCGCGGGGCTGTGGGAGCCCTCGAGGTGGCGGTGGAGATCGAGCTGCACGGTGCGCATTGGTAGCACGCCACCGCGGGCGCCTCCGCGGGCGCGAGCTGTAACCCGGGCGGCCCGAAGAACATCACCGGGCGCGCGCACGGCGCCGCCTTGACGGACCGGCGTGCGTTCCGCACATTGCGAGGATGTGGCGAGCCTGCTGGGTGGTGTGCGTGATCCTGACCGCCGGCTGCACCTCCTTCATCGAGAAGAAGGCGGCGTCGAGCACGTACAACATCCTGCTGAAGTCAGTCGACGTGGCGAAGCGCCAGCCCGACCTCGAGCTCGCCCGTGACTCGATGCCGGGTGGGCTCATGCAGCTTCAGACCTTCGCGCTCGCGTATCCGCACCACCGTGGCTTCCGCACGCTGCACGCCGACGGCATCTGCCAGTACACGATCGGCTTCGTGTTCGATGACTGGGAGGACGCCACGCTCGGCGGGCGCGACGCCGAGGCCGAGCGGCTCGCCACCCGACTCGGCCCGCTGCTCGGGATGTGCGTCGACGCGAATCTCGCGCTGCTGCCCGCGAGCTGGCGCACCGCACGCGCGCAGGGGCCCGCGGCGATGACCACGCTCGCCGCGGCGACGAGCCGCGAGCACGTCGGCCCGATGCTGTGGATCGCGACCGCGGACGCGATCCAGATCGCGCTCGACCCACTGCGCCACCTCGCGAAGCTCGGCTCGACCCGCGCGCTGCTCGCTCGCTGCGTCCAGCTCGCGCCCGGCTTTCGCGACGCCGGCGCCGAGCTGCTGCTCGGCACGCTCGAGGCCGCGGGCCGTCAGCTGCTCGGCGGCAGCGATGGCAGCGCGCAGTTCGCACGCGCGCGCACGCTGGTCGGCGAAGGCGGCTTGATGGTCGACGTGATGTTCGCCCGCAACGTCGCCGTCGCCCGCAAGGATCCGGCGCTGTTCGAGGCCACGCTCCAGCGCGTGCTCGCCGCCGACGTCACGCGCTGGCCCGATCGCCGGCTCGGCAACGAGCTCGCGCGCCGCAAGGCCCGGCGCTACCTGGCCGCGCAGGCCACGCTGCTGCCTGCGGGCTGACGCGCGGCGCCCGGCTCACAGCATCGCGAGCTGGCGGTTGGGGAGCGTGCCGCGCCCGAGCTTGCGCGCGGCGACCTTGCGCTCGATCGCCGCGATCACCGCGCGCGAGAAGTCGACCTTCTCGAACTTCGCCGCGCTCCCGAGCCCGCCCGGCGAGAACACGTTGATCTCCATGAGCTTGTCGCCGACGACGTCGAGCCCGACGAGGAACATCCCATCCTGGATCAGCCGGGGCCGCACGATCGCCGCGAGCTCGAGCATCTGGTCGGTGACCTTGGCGCGCGCGAGCCGCCCGCCGGCGTGGAGGTTCGAGCGGACATCGCCCTTCGCGGAGATCCGCCGGAACGCGCAGTACTTGCCGTCGACGATCAGCGGCTCGCCGTTCATCAGGAAGAACCGGGTGTCGCCGTCCTTGGCGTCGGGGAGGAACTCCTGCGCGATCGCATAGCCGTCGCGGGTGACCGCATCGATCATCTGGTTGAGGTTGCCCGAGGTCTTCTGGGTGATCACGAAGACGTTGGTGCCGCCCGAGCCCTGCAGCGGCTTGAGGCACGCGCGGCCGCCCTCGCCCTCGACGAACTTCTTGAGGTCCTGCGGCGAGCGCGAGATCAGCGAGCGCGGCCGCACCTCCTGCGGGAAGTTCTCGAAGTACATCTTCGTCGTGGCGTACGCGAGCGCGTGCGGATCGTTGAGCACGATCACGCCGCGGGCCGCCGCGCGCTGGCCGAAGATCATGCCGGCGCTCTGCGCCCACGGCCGGCTCCCGAGATCCGCGGCGGGATCGTTGCGCAGCATCAGGACATCGAGGTCGTCGACGGTGATCCGCTCGAGCCGCGCCTTCGGTCCCTGCAGCTCCGTCAGGTACGTGGCGGTGGTCCGGTAGGTCGCGCGCGGCGTCGTGCGGGCCCACGCGTGGACCGACTCGTCGGGTCCGTTCGCGAAGTCGCCGACGCTCATCACCCAGACCTCGTGGCCCATCTCGAGCGCGGACAGCCCGAGCCGCGTGGTCGTGTAGCTGGCTTCTTCCGTGGCGATGTCGTTACAGACGAGACCGATCTTCATGCGTGACTCCTGAGCTCCTCGACGAGGTCCACCGGCCGGAGCCCGGTGCGCGCGCGCGCCAGCCGGGCTTGTGCATCGTTCGTCGCGAGCCAGCGCGGCCGCAGCGCGGGAGGCTGCAGCACCTCGCGGCGGAGCAGCTCCTCGACGAGCGCGATCTGCTCGAAGCCGAGCTTGCCGACGAGCAGCGGCTCGAGCGAGCCTCCGTCCCGGAGGTACTCCAGCAGCTGGAGCAGCCCGCGCAGGTAGATCGCATCCTTCGTCAGCCCGCCCCCGCGGAACACGCGGAGGGTGACCCCGAACGCGGCGCGCGCCGGCAGCCCGTGGTCGTGAGCGAGCTCGGCGAACACGGCCGGGAACCGCGCGCCCTCGGTGAGGCGGCGGACCGCGATCACCCGCGCGGCCACCAGCCGCAGCCGCTCGCCGTCGAGGCCGCGTGCGAGGTGCTCGGCGAACATCGCGAGGCCCTCCTGCAAGGCCTCGTAGCCCGCGAGCCCGACGGCGAGCACGCGCAGCGGCTGGGCGCGCCCGTTGGCGTAGGTCACGACGTGGGTGCCGACCTCGTGCTGGAGCAGGGCCTCGACACGATGCGCGGCGAGCTCGATCCGGCGCGGGATCAGGAGATCGCCGTGCGAGACGAGGAGCGACGCCACGTCGTCGCGGATGTGGATCGCGGTCGCGAGCGGCGGATGCAGGCGGCGGTAGTGGTCGACCTCGGCAGTCGCGCGCGCGGCGAGCGCCTCGGCGTCGTAGCGCGGGGCGCCGGCATCGGTCGCCTCCGGGGCGCGGGACCGCGCGGGGCGCGCGGGGAGGGCAGCGAGGATCGCGAGCGCCTCGGCGAGCAGCGCGTCATCGACGGGCGGGTAGAGCTGCAGGCTGCCGTGGAGGAAGCGTGGGGTGTCGCGATCCTCGAGGAGGCCGAGCTGGCGATCGAGCTCGCGTCGCTTGTCCCGCAGCAGGTGAGCGAGCACGGGATCTTCGAGGCGATCGAGCGGCAGATCGTAGAGCCGGCGCTTGCCGAGCTCGGGATCGACCGCGAGCATGCGGTAGCGCAGCGCGGGCGTGCAGCGATGGCCGCTCGCGCGGAACTCGTCCCACGCGGTCTCGGTGTTGACCGGCGTGATCGCGAGCAGGAAGTCGAACGAGGCGCCGATCTCGGCGAGCGCGACGTCGGATTCGCGGACGGCGCGGACGAGCCGCCGGCGGCCCATCATCTGGAAGTGCTCGGGACGCGCCGGCGTCTGCACCCGCGTGAACTCGAAGAAGCCGCGCTGCAGCGCATGCATGAGATCGCGAGCCAGCGCCCGGAGCACGAGCGGGTACACCGCGCTCGCCGAGCGGAACAGCGGGGGGATCTCGAGGCCGACCACGAGGACGCCAGCGGCGGTCGCGAGCTCGGGCGCGAGCAGCGGCGGCCGACCGGGCGGCGCGACGGCGACCGCGGAGACCACCTCGACGTCGAGCTCGGTCATCGGCGCGGCCATCGTGCGGAGTGCGTCGGCGAGGGCGTCGATCGTGGTCGCGAGCCGATCACGGTTGGCGGTGTGGATCCGGAAGCACGCGGGCGCCGCACCGGCGAGCGCCGGCTCGCTCACCCACAGCTCGAGGACCAGGCATGCGCCACACGCGCCGGCCAGGGTCTCGACCACCCCGGCGATCAGCTGCGCGACCTCCGCCGTGCGCGCGGGATCGCCGGGCGCGATCAGGTACGACGCCTGGGTGCGCACGAGATCCGCGGTGCCGAGGTCGGGGCGATCGGGCGGTGGCCGGTAGACACAGAGGAACGGCAGCGGACGATCCACGTGCAGCCGCCCGCCGCCGACGAGCGTGCGGCGCACCGGCCGGCCGGCGGCGAGCCGCGCGCGGACGATATCGACGAGCCCGACGTCGAGCTCGGCAGGGACCGGTGG
>JALZOI010000042.1 GCA_030857245.1 Myxococcota bacterium | reverse complement strand
GGGCAGCTGAGTTACGCCCCGCCTGCCGCGCCCGAGCGCCCGGCCTGGCTCAGCTTCGCGAGATCGTGAAGCCGGTGACGCAGCGGAACTGCTTGTCCTTGTACTGCGTCAGCACGAACTCGAGCGTGACCTGATACTCGGCGCGAAACGCCGCGAACAGGATCTGCACGCTCGCGTCGGACAGCTCACGACCCTTGCACTGCAGGCCGCCCCACCGGTAGTTCCAGCTCGCCTTGTCGTGCTCGAGCCAGACCGCGCCGTGGAACAGCTTGTAGCTGGCATCTCCGGGCTCCAGCACCATCAGCTGGGCGACCGAGGTGGTGGTCGTCGTCTCGGCGTGCACCGGTGACGACGCCAGCCCGACCAAGCCCAGCACGAGAACGACGACCCGTAGCCATACCCAGCGCATGACGCCATCGTACCGCAGCGCTTCCCCTCGCAGCGGCGGCGGCGGCGGCGCAATCAGCGCGAGCGCCGGCGACGGCGCGGCACCAAGAGCGCGAGCAGGCCGAGCCCGAGGAGCGCACTGCCGGCGAAGCCCTCGTTCGAGCTGCTGCAGCAGCCGCCACCGTCGTCCGCGTTGCCGGGATAGCAGATGCCCATCGCCGGCCCGGTCTCGATGCACTGGAACTCCAGCGGGCAGCTGTCGCCGACACCCGGGATGCAACCCTGGGTGCAGACCTCGGCGCCGGTGGGGCCCAGGCACTTGCCGGTCACGCAGAACTGCGGATACGTGCACGCGTCGCCGAGTTGACCGGCGGCGGGATCCCAGAAGCACTTGCCAGCCTCGCACTTCTGCCCGAGCGCGCAGGTCTCGGCGGACGCGCACGGCGCACCCTTCGTGACCGTGATCGGCTCCGTCGTCGTGGTGACGCCGAGGTCATCGTTCGCCTTGACGACGATGTCGATGACGCCGTCGGGCACGTCGGCCGGCAGCGGGATCGAGTACGGCGACGCGGGCTGCTCGGTCTGGCCGAACGCGACGCCGTTGCGCTCGCCCCACTTGAAGCCGTTGAGGAAGAGCTCGACGCGCTTCACCCCGCGCTTCGAGTACGCGGTCGCGATCACCGGCGCGCCGTTCTGGATCTGCGCACCCGCGGCCGGCTGCGTGACGGTCACCGTCGGGGCCGGCGTGATCGACGTGCCCGGGCCGAGCGCGGCGATCAGCTTGGCGTGCGAGTTCATGCCGGAGCAGTTGCAAGGCTCCTGCGAGAAGTCGCCGCAGGTCGCGGCCTCGTTCCGGAAGAACCGCTGACCATTCGACAGGCAATCCTCGCGATACGACATCGGATCGCTGCACGCCGAGCGGCCATCGGAGATGAACGACCACGAGTGATCGGCCATGCCGAACGCGTGCCCGGTCTCCTGCGCGGCGACGTAGCACAGCGTCAGCGGGTTCGGCCCGTAGCCGTTCGCGAACGTGTACGAGATGACGTAGCTGTACGGGCTGCAGTCGGAGGTCACCGGGGCGACGCCGCCGGCGTTGTAGTTGATCTCCTGCGAGACGCCCGCGACGATGTTCTCGTTGTACGCGATGCCCGCCGCCGGCTGCTCGTCGGTGATCAACACGTTGTACGGCGAGTAGACCTCGCGCAGGCACTGCATGAGGTCGTTCCACACGGTGTCGCTGTGGCGGAACGCGCTCAGCGTGAAGGTGTCACCCTGCGCGCCGTTCGGGATCGTGCTCGACCGCGTGCGCGCGTCGTTGGTGCTGCCCTTGGTGACGGTGCAGCCGCCGACGCAGCGGTTGAAGTAGAGCACCTGCGCCGCCGCGGCGTGCTCGCCGACCTGCGGCGGGATCTTCATCGTCGTGGGCTTCGGGCCCGCGAGCGCGAGGCCCGGCGCGAGCACGCCGAGGAGGCCGCCGAGCAGCAGGCCGGCGAGGTGGCGCATCAGCGCTTCCTCCGGCGGAGCAGCAGGCCGAGCAGCAGCGCCGCGACGCCGCCATGGACCCACGGCGCCCCGTCCTTGCCGCCCACGCTGCAGCAGCCGCCCGCCTCGGGCTCGAGGAAGCAGATGCCGGTGCCCGGTCCGGTCATCGTGCAGGCGAGGCCCTCGGGGCAGCTGTCAGAGGTGCCCGGGACGCAGTTCTTGGTGCAGATCTTCTGCTCCTCGGTGCCCTGGCAGTTCAGCGACTTGCAGAACTGAGGATAGGTGCAGTCGTCGCCGACCTCGCCGCTCGGCGGATCCCAGAAGCACTTGCCGGCCTCGCACTTCTGCCCGGTGGCGCAGCTCTCGGCCGACGTGCACGGCGGACCCTTCGAGACGGTGACGGCGGCGGAGTCGGTGTACACGCCGAGATCGTCGTACGCGCGCACGACGACGTCGATCACGCCGCCCGGCACGGCCGTGGGGACGGGCAGCGAGTACGCGCCCGGGTTGGGCTGGCCATTCTGGCCAAACGCCGCGCCCTTGACCTCGGCCCACTCGAAGCCGTTGAGCAGCAGCTCGAGCTTCGCGATGCCACGCTTGGAGCCGGCCTGCGCCGCGACGATGGCGCCGAGGGTGCCGCCGGCCGCGGGCGTGGTGACCACCGCGGTCGGCGGCCCGATCAGCGGCGTGCCCGGGTTGGCGCCGAACGTGGTCAGGATCTTCGCGTGCGAGTTCTGCGAGGTGTTGCCGCAGCTGCACTGCCGTGGCTCGAACTCGCCGCAGGTCGCCGAGTCGTTGCGGTAGAAGCGCTGGCCACCGCAGTCGCTGCGGTAGGTCATCGGATCGTTGCAGCTCGAGCGCCCATCGGAGAAGGCGTACGAGTGATCGAGGCCGAACGCGTGCGCGCTCTCCTGCCCGACCGTGTGGCACAGCGCGTTGGTGCGATCGTTGGGGCCGTGCGCGTTGGCGAAGTTGAGCGACACCGCGTTGTTTCGCGGCGTGCAGTCGCTGCGCACGATCGCGACGCCGAGCGTGTTGGCATCGCGGCCGGCTTCCTGCGGCGTGCCGGCCACGATCGCCATGTGGTACTGGCTGCCCTGCGCGGGCCGCACGTCGGTGATCTGGACGTCATAGGGCGAGTAGATCTCGCGCATGCACTGCATGAGCGCGTTCCACTCGGCATCGGCGGCAGCGCCGGCGACGCCCGCGGCGTTCTTGAACTCGCTGAACGTGGTGTTGGTGGCGACGATGCCCGACGTCGGGATCGTGCTCGAGGCGTCGTCGTCGGCGCCCGCGTTCACCGCGCAGCCGCCGGTGCAGCGGTTGAGGTAGATGGTCTGCGAGATCAGCGCCGGCGCGACGGTGCCGGGGAGCGGCGGCCGCACGATCACCTCGCGGCGGCTTCCGAACTTCGGCTGCTCGGTGACAGGGGTGTCGAGCTGCCAGCTCGGACCTCCGGGTTCGGCGGCGGCCGGAGCCACCGCAAGCGTCACGAACATCAGGGGGATCGACGCGAGTGAACGACGGAGCATAGGGGGGCGGGATACTACACGACGCGTCGCGCCGTCAGCAGGATTCGTCACACCGCGGATGGGCTCGTGATCACCGTCGGCGTCGACGGCGCATCACCAGGCCGAGCACGAGCGCCGAGACGGCCAGGTGGCCCCACGGCAGCCGCCGGTCGAAGGCCACGCTGCAGCACCCGCTGTCCTCGAAGTAGCAGATCCCGGTCGTCGGGCCCGTCTCGATGCAGCTCAGCCCACCCGGGCAGGTATCGTCGCCCGCCGGCGAGCACTCCTGGCTGCAGATCTTCCGCTCCGCGGTGCCCTCGCAGCGCAGGCTCTTGCAGAACTGCGGGTACTCGCAGCTGTCGCCGAGCTCGCCGACCGCCGGATCCCACAGGCACTTGCCGGCCTCGCACTTCTGGCCCGTCGCGCAGGTGTCGGCCGTCGTGCAGGGGTCGCCGCGGGTCACCGTCCGCGGCGGCGAGTCCGTGAAGGCGCCGAGGTCGTCGTACGCGCGCACCACGAGATCCATCACGCCATCCGGCAAGGTTGGGGGGATCATCAGGCCGTAGCTCGCCGGGTTGGCCTGGCCATTGGGTCCGAACTTCTCGCCCGGAACCTCGGCCCACGGGAAGCCATTGACGAGCAGCTGGACGCGGGCCACGCCGCGCCGGGACCCGGCGGCCGCGACCACCACGACCCCGAGCGGCTGCCCCGGCTGCGGGGTCGTGATCATCGAGGTCGGGTTGCCCGTGATCGGGGTGCCCTCGCCGAACGTGGCGAGCAGCTTCGCGTGCGAGTTCTGGGTCGTTCCGCAGCGGCAGGGACGCTCCTCGAACTCGCCACACTTCGCGGTCTGGTTGCGATAGAAGCGCTGCCCACCGCAGTCGACCTGGTAGGTCATCGGGTCGTTGCAGGCGCTGCGCCCGTCGGCGAACTTGAACGAGTGATCGAGGCCGAACGCGTGCGCGCTCTCCTGCGCCGCGGTCCAGCACAGGTTCTCGGCGCGCAGGGTCGGGCCGTGGGCGTTCGCGAACGTGAAGGACATCGCGTTGTCCTGCGGGCTGCAGTTGCTCGCGAGCGGGGCGACGCCGAGGATGTCGTCGCCGAAGCCGATCTGCTGCGGCAGCCCGGCGATCAGCGCGAGGTGGAACGTGCCCGAGGCTGGCCTGGTGTCGGTGATCGTGACGGCGAACGGCGAGTAGACCTCGCGCAGGCACTGCACGAGGGCGTTCCACTCGACGTCGGCGGCCGCCCCCGCCATGCCGTCCTTGTTGGTGAACTCGGAGATCACGTGCGAGCCCGGCTGGGACGGGATCGTGGACTCCATGTTCTGCGCGTTGTTGGTGGTCGCCTTGGTGACCGTGCAACCACCCCGGCAGCGCTCGAGGTAGATCGTCTGCGAGATCGGGGCGTGCGGCGTGAACGCCTCCACCGGCGTCGGGACCGTGATCCGCGGCCCCGGCCCGCCGAGCGCGACCGGCACGTGGATCGGGGCGGTCAGGTCCCGGGACTCGGCGGACGCCGAGCCGGCGCCGACGACGGGCACGACGAGCAAGGCCACCGCGAGCAACCACCTGCGGGTCATCAGCTGCCCCAGTAGACCACGAGGCCGCGCGACGACCGCGATGAAAAGCGTGCGGTTTGCGCCCTCATCGCAGGTCGAGCGTGCTCGGCGCCACTCTCCGCCGGCCCGCCACGCGCGGGGCCACGTTGATGAGGCCCGCGGACCAGTGGACGAAGACCTCGAGGTCGAGCGTCTCGGGCCCCGCCGGGAACCGCACGCGCGTGATCGCCTCGGCGACGCACAGCCGGAGGAACGGCGAGTCAGGCCCCGCGGCGGTGATCGACGAGTGCCCGACGCCATCGGCGCCCACGGTCATCCGGACCAGCATGTCCGCGTCGCCTTGCTCGCGCTCGTTCCACTCGACGAAGCAGCCCTCGAGGTCGCCGTGCGCCTGTTCGAAGGCGGCGGTCACGAGCTGGCTCTGCGGCGGCGCCGCCACCACCGGCTTGCCGAGCGCGATCCGCGCCGGCCGCTTGACGGTGACCTCCTCGATCTTCTTCACGAGCTCGTCGATCTGCGTGCTCTTCACCTTGAGCTCGGTCTGCAGCTTCTGGATCTCCACCTCGGTGATGCCGCTGCGCTGCTTGAGCTCGTTGAACCGCTCGATCAGCGCGCGGCGCTCGCGCTCGAGCTCGTTGATCTTGTCGATCAGCGGCTGCACCCCGCCGGGTGGCGCGAACGTCGACTCGTCCTCCGGCCGCGTCAGCACCGCGGCGATCGCGCCGCCGATCAACACGACGCCGGCGATCGCGAAGGCGGCGTAGCGGAAGCCGACGCGCGGCGGCGCCGGCACCAGCTCGGAGACCATGGCCGCCAGCGACGGGAACCGCTTCGCGCGATCGCGCTCGAGCCCGCGCTGCACCGCCCGCGCGATCGACGGCGGGACCTTCGTGCCCTCGGGCGTCGGCAGCGCGCGGTCCCCGGCCTCGAGCATCGACACGCTCGTCGAGCCAGGCAGCGGATGCGCCTCGAACAGCGCCTCGTAGAGAGCGACGCAGAAGCTGAACTGATCGGCGCGCGCGTCGATGTCGGGTCCGGTCAGCTGCTCGGGCGCCATGTAGCGCGGCGTGCCGAGCACGGTGCCGGTCGCGGTGAGCTCGACGCTGAGCGCCGCGGTGGCACGCTCCCCGGGAGGCCGCGGCCGCGCGCCCTCGTCGGGGACCATCACCGAGCGCGCGAGCCCGAAGTCGGTGACCCGGACGCGACCGTCGCCGCCGACCAGCACGTTGTCGGGCTTGAAGTCGCGATGCAGCAGGCCGACCGAGTGCGCGGCCACGAGCCCGCGCCCGGCCTGCAGGAACACGTCGATGATGTCGCGCCACGTCCGCGGGTACTTCTTGAGCCAGCTCGTCAGCGTGTCGCCCTCGACGAACTCCATGGCGATGTAGAGGTCGCCGTCCTCGGTCGAGCCGACGTCGTAGACGCCGACCACGTTGGGGTGCGAGAGCTGGGCGATGGCCTGGGCCTCGCGCCACAGCCGCGTCCGCGCGTCCTTCGTGTTGTAGGTGATGCCGGAGCGCAGGAGCTTGAGCGCGACCTTGCGGTCGAGCTGCGGGTCGTACGCCGAGAACACGACGCCCATGCCACCGGCGCCCAGCGTCGACAGCACCAGGTAGCGACCGACCCGGTCGCCGATCGTCAGCGTGCGTGTCGGACGTGCGGTGACCTGCGACGGTGAGAGTTTCTCGTGGGGGACGGTGTTGGCGTTCGAGTCGTTCGCCGCGTCCATCGCGAGGGCCGCCACGAGGTCGCGGCAGTCCCGGCAGGCGGCGAGGTGGCGCTCGGCCTTGATCAACGCCGATGGCCCGAGCGAGCCCGCGACGAACTCGCTGGCCGCGTTGTCATCGAGGTGGTCCATCCGCGCTGCGCTCAACGGTAGCAAAGCGACCCTCCCGATTCTGCTCCCACGACCGTTCGCGGTTTCGATGTGTTAGGGCCCAAAGGCCCCGCCCACCATGTACTGGAGACTGTTGTCGACAGGTTCTGCTTGCATTGAGGGGTCTTACAAGGTAGCAATCCCGCGCCCTTATCGGGTTTTCTCTCTGGGCGACCAGGGGTTTCTGCAGGAGACGTTCCCGTGCTCACCGACCTGTCCAAAGTTCGCAATATCGGCATCTCCGCTCACATCGACAGTGGCAAGACCACGTTGACGGAGCGCATCCTCTATTACACGGCTCGCATCCACGCGATCCACGAGGTCAAGGGGAAGGACGGCGTCGGCGCCAAGATGGACTCGATGGAGCTCGAGCGCGAGCGCGGCATCACCATCCAGTCCGCTGCGACGTTCTGCCAGTGGCCGCCGAGCGAGAAGGCCAAGGGCGTGACCGGCGTGCCCGGCAGCACGATCAAGGCGCAGCACCACATCAACATCATCGACACCCCCGGGCACGTCGACTTCACGATCGAGGTCGAGCGCTCGCTGCGCGTCCTCGACGGCGCCATCATGGTGCTGTGCGGCGTCGCCGGCGTGCAGTCGCAGAGCTACACGGTCGATCGGCAGATGCGCCGCTACAAGGTGCCGCGCATCGCGTTCGTCAACAAGCTCGACCGCACGGGTGCGAACCCGTTCAAGGTTCGGGACCAGCTGCGCGAGAAGCTCAAGCTGCACCCGGTCATGATCCAGATCCCGATCGGTCTCGAGGACAAGCTCGAGGGCGTCGTCGATCTCGTCGAGATGGTCGCGTTCAAGTTCTTCGGCGACAACGGCGAGCAGATCGAGCGCGGTCCGATCCCGGCCGAGCTCGCGGACCAGGCGCAGAAGGCGCACGACGAGATGCTCGACCAGCTCTCGATGGTCAACGACGAGCTCACCGAGGCGATGCTCGAGGAGAAGGTCACCCCGGAGCTCATCCGCAAGTGCCTCCGCGAGTCGACCATCGGCCTCAAGTGCACGCCCGTGATGCTCGGCTCCGCCCTCGGGAACAAGGCCGTGCAGCTGCTGCTCGACGGCGTCTGTCACTACCTGCCCGAGCCCCGCGACGTCGAGAACGTCGCGCTCAACCTCGACAAGGAGGAGGAGCCGGTCGTCATCTCGTCCGACGCGACGAAGTCGCTCGTCATGCTCGCCTTCAAGCTCGAGGACGGTCGCTACGGCCAGCTGACCTACGTCCGGATCTACTCCGGCGTCGTGCGCAAGGACGAGTTCATCGTCAACTCGCGCAACGGCAAGAAGGTCAAGGTTGGTCGGCTCGTGCGCATGCACTCCGACGACAAGGAAGACATCAGCGAGGCCGCCGCGGGCGACATCTGCGCGCTGTTCGGCATCGACTGCAACTCGGGCGACACGTTCACCGACGGCACCGTGAACTACGCGATGACGTCGATGTTCGTCCCGAAGCCGGTCATCTCGGTGGCGATCAAGCCGAAGGATGCCGGCGCCGAGATCAGCATGAGCAAGGCGCTCAACCGGTTCACGCGGGAAGACCCGACGTTCCAGTGCTTCGTCGATCCCGAGTCGAACGAGACGATCATCGCCGGCATGGGCGAGCTCCACCTCGACGTCTACATCGAGCGCATGAAGCGCGAGTACAAGGCCGAGGTGGTCACCTCGCCGCCCCAGGTCGCGTATCGCGAGACGATCGGCGCGCGCGTCGAGTTCAACTACACGCACAAGAAGCAGACGGGCGGCTCCGGTCAGTACGGCCGCGTGGCCGGCTACGCCGAGCCGCACGAGAACGCCGAGTTCGAGTTCGTCGACGAGATCAAGGGTGGCGCGATCCCGCGCGAGTTCATCTCGGCCGTCGAGAAGGGCTTCAAGTCGATGATCGCGAAGAGCCCGCGGCTCGGGGTGCCGGTCGTCAGCCTGCGCGTCGCGATCGACGACGGTCAGGCTCACCAGGTCGACTCGAGCGACATCGCGTTCCAGGAAGCGGCGCGCGGTGCGTTCCGCGACTTCTTCCCCCGCGCGCGCCCGAAGATCCTCGAGCCGATCATGAAGGTCTCGCTCGAAGGTCCGGCCGAGTTCTCGGGCAACATGCTGTCGCTGATCATGCAGCGCCGCGGCATCGTCGTCGGCTCGACGGAAGAGGACGGCGCCTCGCGCGTCGACGCCGAGGTCCCGCTCGCCGAGATGTTCGGCTTCTCGACCCCGCTGCGCTCGGCGACCCAGGGCAAGGCCGAGTTCTCGATGGAGTTCGCGAAGTACGCCGAGGTGCCGAGCAACATCGGCGAAGAGCTCCTCGCGAAGGCCGCCAAGGCCCGCGCTGACAAGAGCAAGTAACCAGCGCGCCATCGGTCGTCCGATAGGCGCTCGCTGACCGGGGATGGTGTTCGCACCGTCCCCGGTTTTTTCGTTTCGGCGCTGGCGGACTCCGGCGCCTTCGCGCGCCTTGGGTTGCAGCCGCTGCTCCGGCGGCGAGCGCGGGGTTTACCGATTCCTGACAGCCCGGGAGCAACGCCGCACAGATCGATCGTGTCCGACGCACGTTCCCACCACTCCTGGAGGCCTCATGCGTCCCGCGCTCGGTCTGCTCGCCCTCTCGCTCTGCATCACCACCCTCGCCCGCGCCGAGGCACCCATCCCGCGCCGCCCCGCGCCGCCCGCGCCACCCGCCCCGTCAGGGCCCGCGCCGAGCGCGGCGATCGCGAAGGATCCACTGGCGGACGCCTCGCTGCTCGCCCCGATCCAGGTCGAGAGCCTGACGATCACACCGATCGTCAGCACCGGCACCGAGCAGCGGCCCGAGGTCGCGGTGCTCACGCTCGACGAGGCAATGCAGACCCGCAAGGTGACGATCCGCGAGGCGCCGAACGAGGACGTCAACAACCTCGTGCTCGTCAACAGGAGCAACCGACCGCTGTTCGTCCTCTCGGGCGAGGTCATCCTCGGCGGCAAGCAGGACCGCATCATCGGCTCGAACACGATCATCCCGGCGAGCACCACGCAGACCGTCCCGGTGTTCTGCGTCGAGCACGGCCGGTGGGACAACGCCGGCAAGACGTTCAAGTCGGCGGAGGCGCTCGCGCACGGCCGGCTCCGCGGCAAGGCGAGCTTCGCGGAGCAAGGCGCGGTCTGGCAGGAGGTCGCCGCGAAGAACGCCGCCCGCAAGACCACGAACAAGACCGACACCTACCGCGCCGTCGCGCAGCAGCAGCAGAACGGAACGCTGAAGGTGTGGGAGAAGCAGGTCGACGAGGCGCTCGCGAAGCTCCCCGCGGCCGATCGCACCCGCATGGTCGGCTACGTCGTGGCGATCAACGGCAAGGTCGCCACCGTCGACATGTTCGAGTCACCGACGCTGTTCAAGAAGCTCGAGCGCAAGCTCGTCAGATCCTACGTCACCGAGGCGATCGACATCGCCGCCACCAGGGACGCGAAGCCGCCGACGGCCGCCGACGTCAAGGAGTTCATGAAGGACGCCGACGCCGCGACCGAGGAGCGCGGCTACGACACCCGGGCGTCGACCACCATGACGAAGCAGGGCATGAAGACGGGCAAGGCCGAGGTGATGATGAAGTCACGCGACCAGGCCGCGCCGGCCGCCGACACGAAGCCGATGTACAGGACCTACCAGGCGAAGTAGAGACGGCTCAGGGGACGCAATCAGCGACGCCGAGCCCGCTGAACGTGTCGACGGCGAAGCCGTCCCACTCGGTCGCGGGGTCGAAGGCGTCACTGCCGACCGCGTCGCCGTTCCGGTGCACGCACTTGCGCGTGAGCGTGCGATCGACGGTGGTGGTCGCCCCGGTGCCCCACGCCGTTCCCGGGTCGAAGCCGATCTGGCCGATGACGTCGAGGGACGTCGTCCCGCAGCTCAGCTCGACGGCGTCGTCCCCGTTGAAGATGATCGCGGTGCTCGTCAGATCGCACCGGGACAGCAGCGTCGCGGCAGATGACGGGTGGCAGACGACCAGCACGTCATCGGGCGGGATCGTCGCCGTCAGGTTCAGCGTGGTCGTCGCCAGCGTTGCACCGTTGGTGAAGACCCGCACCGTGCAGCCGGTCAGGTCGAAGGCGGTCGCCGTCGATGGATTCCGGATCTCCAGGGCCTTGTTGTTCGACGTCCCCTCGACGTACTCGCTGAAGAACGGCGTCTCGAGCTCGCACGTCGAGCTGCAGCCATCCCCGCTGGCGCGGTTGCCGTCGTCGCACGTCTCGCCCTTGACGGTCTGCAGCAGGCGGTCACCGCAGGTGTCGAGCGCGAGCTCGCAGATCCGGCCGACCACGAACGACGAGATGTCGCAGTTCGTATCGTTCCACTCGCCCGCCGCGTTGAGGAGGTGGAGGCACTCGCCCGCGCCGCCGTCGGCGGCGTCGTCGTCCGGCTGGTTCGTCGCGAACCGGGTGAAGGCGAACGCCTCGCCGGTCACCCACTGGAAGACGGCATCGGTGTCGTTGGCATCATCGACGCCACCGATCCACGGGTTCTGGGCGTCGTGCTGAACGGCGACCACGAGCGCCTGCTCGGCCGCGCTCGTGATCGTCGCGAGGTGGCCGCCCGCGGCGAGGCACGCGAGCTGCGCATCGGGCAGCGTCGTCAGCTCGTCGTCGAATGCCGCGTAGCAGGTGCCGCTCACGGGATCGACGGCGAACCGATCCGCGCCGGCGATCGCCGTCGTGCAGACCACGCCGGTCACGCACTCGCTCGTACACCCATCGGTGTCGATGGTGTTGCCGTCGTCGCACTGCTCGCCTACCGTGACGGTGCCATCCCCGCACGTCGGCGCGCAGCTCGACGGCTCGCCCGTGCAGACGAAGCCCGGCTCCGCCGCGCAGGTCGCGCCGCAGCCATCGCCGACCGTGAGGTTGCCGTCATCGCAGCCCTCGCTGCCGCGGACGAGGCCATCACCACACACCGGCGTGCACACGCTCGGCGACCCCGTGCAGTCGTAGCCTTGCTCGCGCTGGCAGACCGCCGTGCAGCCATCGCCCACGTCGAGGTCCCCGTCGTCGCACTGCTCGAAGCCGGCCACGATGCCATCCCCGCACACGGGATCCGCCGCGATCGTGAGCGAGACGAGGCCGGTGCTCGTCAGCGTGCCGTCGCTCACCGTGTACTCGAAGGACGCCGCCCCCGAGCTGCCCGGCAGCGGGGTGAACGTGATCGTGGAGCCGACGAGCACCACGGTCGCCGTCGCCGGCGATGCGTTCCCCACGGCCGTGATGCTGAGCGGGTCACCGTCACCATCGGTGTCGTTCGCGAGGAACTGTGACGTCGGGTAGCTGGTGCTCCCGTTCGAGTCCGCCCCCGCGGCGTCCGCGACCGCGACCGGGGCATCGGGCACCGGCGCGATCGTGACGGTGACCAGCCCCACGTCCGTCAGCGTGCCATCGGAGACCGTGTACTCGAACGTCGCGACGCCGTTGAAGTTCAGCGCCGGCGTGAAGGTGAGCGTCGAGCTCGGCGCGTCGAGCGTGACCGTGCCTCCGGTCATCGCGGCGACCGCGGTGACCGTGAGCGGGGCGCCGTCGGGGTCGATGTCGTTGGCGGTGAGGTCGGCGAAGCCGAGCACGATCGCCGCGTCCTCGTCGGTGCTGGCGGCGTCGTCGAGCGCAACCGGCGCATCGTTGACCGGCGTCACCGTGACGGTGACGAGGCCGGTGTCGGTCAGCGTGCCGTCGGAGACCGTGTAGCTGAACGTCGCGATGCCGCTGAAGTCGGTGGCCGGCGTGAATGTCACCGTGCCGCCCGCGAGCGCGACCGTGCCATTGGTGCCATTGGCGACCGCCGTGACGGTCAGGGTCTGGTTCTCGGCGTCGGTATCATTCGCCGTCAGCCCGCTGCCCGCGATCACGAGCGGGACGTCCTCGTCGGTGACCAGCGCATCACCGACGGCGACCGGCGCCTCGTTGGCACCGCCGATCATGACCGTGACCGTCACCACGTCGGTGGCGGTGCCGTCGCTGACGGTGTAGTCGAACGTGCCGATCCCGGTGAAGTCGGCGCTCGGCGTGAACACCACCGCGCCGGCCGCGAGCGTCACGGTGCCGTGCGTCCCGCCGGCGACCGCGGTCACCGTCAGCGTGTCTTCGTCGTCGACGTCGGCGTCGTTCGCGAGCAGCGCCGAGGTCTCGAGCTCGAGCGCGATGTCCTGGCCCGTCGCGAACGTGTCCGCGCCGCCGATCGGCGCGTCGTTGACGGAGCTGATGGTCACCGAGACGGTGCCGGTCGCCTCGGTCGCGCCGTCGGAGACCGTGACGGTGAAGCTGTCGGTGCCATGGTAATCGGGCGCCGGCACCTACGTCAGGTTCGTGCCCGCGAGGGTGACGGTGCCGTGGCTCGCGGTGCCGACCGCGATCGTGAGCTCCGCGTCGGCGGGCGCGATCACCGGGACGCCGCGTGAGACGGGCACGTCCTCGAGGGTCATCAGCTCGACATCGGCGACCTCCAGCCCACCCGCCGAGCCGGCGAGGTTGTCACCGCACGCACCGAGCGCTGCGAGCAGTGACAGTGACAGTGACATCACGATGAGCGAAGACGACCTGAAGTTCCCCATCGTCGCCGACGTTATCACGCGACGCCGAACGCCCGCCCGACGAGGTTGGCCAGAGTCTGCAGACCACGCGCGTGCGGACGACCGCGCGATCGCGTTACCATCGATGGATGCGCTGGTCCTACCTGGTCGCGTTGACGTCCCTCATCGCGGGCTCGGCTGTCGCTCGCGCGCGGCGCTGACCTACCGGGTCGCGCGGCTCGTCAAGATCGTGCTCGAGGCGGACACCGCGTTCATCGCCGGCGAGATCGACGACACCGCGAACGGCTTCCTTGGCTGGTACGGCGTTCGCTTCACCTCGAGGAACATCGGCGTGGACCTCGGATTCGCCAAGCCCATCTGCGATGGCTGCGAGGATGGCCTGGTCATGGGCTTTCCGTTCGTCAGCTTCACGTACCGCGCGTTCAAGGGCGACTGACGGGCTGCGCGACGGGGCGACGGCGGAGCCGGCGACCTGGTGGGTGAGTGTGGCGTAAGGTCGATCTGGCGGCGCCTCTGCTGTGCTAGATTTGGCGCCCCAGCACCTGTGAGAACGCGCATTTGGACCCCCGTGGGTCCCTTGCCCTCTCCTCGCTGGCACCGCGAGGGCATGGATGAAGCGACTCCTGATCGTCGACGACAGCAAGCTGATGAGGGACATGGTCGCAGCCTGCCTGCGGCCGCTCGGCGCGGTGGCGTTCGAGTTCGCGGGCACGGGGCTCGAGGCGATCGAGCGCCTGGCGCTGGCCGGCTTCGACCTCGTCGTCCTCGACCTCAACATGCCCGACGTCGGCGGCATCGAGGTCATCGAGTTCGTGCGGTCGCAGGACCGCCTGCGGCAGCTGCCGATCCTGATCGTCACCACGCGCGGCGACGACGACAGCCGCAGCCGGGTGCTCGCGGCGGGGGCCTCGGCGTTCCTCGCGAAGCCGTTCGCGCCGACGCAGATCCTCGACGAAGTCCGCCGTCTGCTCGCCCCGGAGCCGGCCACCGCGTGAGCGAGCGCGTCGACCTCCAGGAGTTCATCGGGGGCTTCGTCACCGAGGCGGACGAGCTGGTCGCCGCCGCCAATGCATCGTTGCTCGACGTCGAGGCGGCGAACGCCGCCGGCACCTCGCGGCCGCGCGCCGTCCGCGATCTGTTCCGCCACCTCCACACGATCAAGGGCCTCGCGGGCATGATCGGTGTCGAGCCCATCGTCGAGATCGCCCACGCCCTCGAGACGCTCCTCCGGACAGCGGACCGCTCGGGCGGCGTGCTCGGACCCGCGGCGGTCGACGTCTCGCTCCAGGGTGTCGCCGCGATCGCGGAGCGAGTTCGCGCCGTCGCCGAGCAGCGCGTGCCGGCGCCCGTGCCGGAGCGGCTGATCGAGGCGATCAACAACACCGACGCAGCTGGCGTCGTTCCCCTCGCGCCCGCGCCGAGCGTCCCCGAGTGGGACGCGCGGCTCGCGGCTGGGGAGCGCCAGCAGCTCGCGATCGCGCTCCGCGACGGTCATCGCGCCTGGGCCGTGTCGTTCGTGCCGAGCGAGCAGAACGCCGCCAACGGCCTCACGATCGCCTCGGTGCGCACGCGCTTCGCCGAGCTCGGCGAGATCATCAAGGTCGTCCCCCGCGCCACGCCGGGCAAGGCATCCAGCATCGCGTTCGACATCCTGCTCGTCAGCGACGCCCCGGCCGGCGCGCTCGCTGCCGCGGCCGCCGCGCCGATCGAGGACGTCATCGAGGTGTGTGCCCCCACCGCGCCCGCTCCGGATCCGGCGGCCGTGACCGCGAGCGACGAACCCGCGCCCGTGATGGAGCCGCTCGACGAGCTCGAGGCCCAGGGCGTGCGCGGCGCGACCATCGGCCGCTCGGTCGTTCGCGTCGAGCTGTCGCGCCTCGACGAGCTGCAAGAGCAGCTCTCGCTGCTGATCGTGTCGCGGTTCCGGCTCGAGCGCGAGATCGCCGCCCAGGCCGAGCGTGGCGTCGAGGTCCGCCGGCTCCGCGAGGTCTCCGACCTCCAGGGTCGCCAGCTCCGCGACCTCCGGCGCGCGATCCTGCGCGCGCGCATGGTCCGGGTCGCCGAGCTCCTCGAGCCGCTCTCGCTCCTCGTCCGCAGCCTCGCGCGCACCGGGCACAAGGAGGTGCGCCTCGTGCTCGACGCTCGCGACACCGAGCTCGACAAGACGGTGGCCGATCGGCTGTTACCCGCGCTGATCCACCTCGTGCGCAACGCCGTCGATCACGCCATCGAGCCAGCCGACGAGCGCGTCGCCCTCGGCAAGCCCCGGGTCGCCACCGTCAAGGTGAGCTGCACCGAGGTCGGTGGCAACCGGCTCGAGCTGATCGTCGAGGATGACGGTCGCGGCATCGATCGCGCGGCCGTCGCGCAGCGCGCAGGTCGGGCGGTCGGCGACGACGCCGAGCTGCTCGACGTGATCACCGCGGCAGGGTTCTCGACGCGGACCGTCGCGACCCGCACCAGCGGGCGCGGCCTCGGCATGGATATCGTCCGCCGCATCGCGGTCGCGGATCTCGGCGGCGAGCTCTCGCTCGCGACCCGGCCGGGCCAGGGGACCTCGTTCACGCTGCGCGTGCCGCTGACGATCGCCGTCGTCGACGTGTTCTCGTTCGAGTGCGGCTCGCAGGCGTTCGTCGTCCCGGTCGCGGCCATCGAGGAGATCTTCGAGGTGACGCCGGGTAGCTCGATCCTGCCTCCCACGTCCGCTTCGACGACCACGCCCGTGCGGCTGCTCGAGCGCCGCGGCCGCGCGGTCCCGGTGCTGTCCCTCGGAGTGCTGCTCGCGATCGACTCCGGCGCCAACGCGCGCAAGGCGCTCGTGACCCGGTGCAATGGCGAGCTGGTCGGCTTCACGGTCGATCGCATGATGGGGCGCCACGAGGTCGTCGTCCGCCCCGTCGATGACCCGCTCGTCGATGTCGCCGGCATCTCGGGCGCCACGGATCTGGGCGACGGGCGACCGACGCTCGTGCTCGATCTCGCGGCCCTCGCGGACGGCGCTGCCGTGGAGGAGAGGATCTGATGGGCGCCTTGCATCTCACGTTTCGCGTCGGCACGGCCGAGTACGCCCTGCCCGCGGCCCAGGTCCTCCACCTCGAATCGTTCGACACCGCGACTCACGTGCCGGGCGCCGCGCCCTACGTCGCCGGGCTCGTCCAGGTGCGCGGCCGCGTGGTCCCGGTGGTCGACCTCCGCAAGCGCTTCGGCCTGCCGCCGACGGATCGCGTGCTCGATCACCGCGTCATCGTCGTCCAGGTCGGCACGCGCGTCGCCGGGCTGCTGGTGGACAGCTCCCGCGAGGTGGTGAGCCTCGACGAGGCGAGCTTCCAGAAGCCGCCGGAGCTCATCGAGGACCAGGTCAACGGGTTTGTCACGGGCGTCATCTCGGTCGCGCAGCGGTTGTTGCTGCTCGTCGATGTGCCGCGGCTGATTGGAGAGGAGCTTGCTCATGCGTAAGAACGGCAACAGCACTGGCAACAGCAACAGCACGAGCAGCGAGGGGCCTGACGGGGGGATCGACGACATCGTCCGCCTGCTGCGCCAGAACGCCGGGCGCGCCGACCTGATCATCAACGCCGCGGGCCGGCTCGTCGAGAATGGCACCGGTCAGGCCGCCGCCACCGACGAGACGCGCGTCGCGATGGAAGGCATCGCCACCAGCATCGAGCAGACTGCCACCGCGGGCGAGGAGCTCGCACGGTCGCAGAGCGCGGTCGCGACCAACGCCCGCGACGTCATGCAGGGGCTCGAAGCCACGGCCGCCGGGCTCCAGGAGATCTCGACGTCGATCGACTCCGTCCGGAAGGACACCGACGCGCTCGCGCGCGGTAGCGAGAGCACCGCGACCGTGCTCGAGCAGAGCGCGCGCACCCTCAAGGCCACCGCCGCGAATGCGGGCGAGCTCGCCGAGACCACCGAGCGGATGGTGTCCGCGGTGACCGAGACCAGCGCGAGCGTCGCCGATGTCGCCGCGCGAGGTCAGGACACGGCGTCGACGATCGAGGAAGTGGCGAGCACGGTCGAGCAGATGTCGGTCGGCTCGGCGCGCCTCGCGGCGGACTCGAAGCAAGTCGGCGAGCGCGTCACCAGCATCGCGACCGGCTTCCGCGCGCTGGCGGGCACGCTCGAACAGGTCGTCTCCGATACCGCCGAGACGGCCTCCGCCGTCGAGGAGACCTCGTCGACCGCCGAGGAGCTCGCCCGCTCGTTCCGCGGCGTCGCCGAGCTCGCGGGATACCTCGAGGACTCCGCCACCACCTCCGCCAGCAGCCTCTCCGAGGTGGCCGCCTCCGTGGAGCAAGTGGCCGCCACGGCCGAGAAGGTGGCGCTCGTCACCGACGGCAACGCCGCCGCGATCGAGCAGATCGCGCGCTCCGCCCAGGCGGTCGCGCAGTCGGCGCAGGAGGTCAGCTCGCTCGCCGGTTCGAGCAGCTCGGCCGCCAGCCAGCTCGACGTCGTGACGCGCAAGATCGCGGGCGTCGTCGAGGAAGCGCGGGCGACCTCGTCGCGGGTCGCCGGCTCCGCACGCGCCGGTGGCGCCACCGTGGGGCGGACGCTCGGCGGGCTCGTCAAGATCCGGCAGGTCATGGCCGAGGGCGCCGGCGTCATGAAGGACATGGGCAAGCGCGCCGAGGAGATCGGCGACATCGTCCAGACCATCAACCTGATCGCCGACCGCACGAACTTGCTGTCGCTCAACGCGAGCATCGAGGCGGCGCGCGCCGGCGAGCACGGTCGCGGCTTCGCCGTCATCGCCGAGGAGGTCCGCGCGCTCGCGGATCGCGCCGCGGCGGCCGCCAGCGACGTCACGAAGATCATCCGCGCACTCCAGACTGCCGCCCGCGACGCCGTGGCCTCGAGCTCCGAGGGCATGCGGATCGCCGACGAGGGTGCGCAGCTCGGCGAGGAGGCGCGCGGCGGGCTGCAGACCATCCTCGAGGGTATCGACGTCCTCGATGGTTCGGTCCGCAACATCAGCTCGGCGAGCGAGGAGCAGGTCCGCGCGGTCCAGACCGTCAGCGCCACCACCTCGCGGCTCGAGAACGAGAGCCGGACGATCGCTCGCGCGAGTGCCGAGCAGACGCAGGCCACCCTGAACCTGTCCCGCGCCGCGAACGAGATGCGGACGATGGCGAAGCAGACCCGCGACGCTACCAACGAGCAGGCGCGTGCGCTGCGCGAGATGGTCAAGGGGAACACCCAGCTCACGGCCAACGCCGAGAAGCTCAGCCGCTCGACCGAGGAGCAGGCCACGGCGGCGGCGCAGCTCGCGCGGGCCGCCGCGCAGATGCGCGCGGCGACGGCGCGGACCACCACGTCGATCACCGAGCAGCAGCGCGGCGTCGCCGGGATGGCGACCACGGTCCAGGAGATCGCGACCGCGACGCAGCGCATGGTCGCGGCCATCGCCGAGCAGGCCAAGGGGTCGCACGAGATCGCGCGCGCGATGGAGGGCGCGCGCAAGCACGCCATCCAGAACGCGCGGAGCATCGCCGAGCAGGCGCTCGCGGCGAAGGAGCTCGACGCTGGCATGCGGGACGTCGCGCGGATCTCCGCCGAGATCACCGCTGCGACGCAAGAGCACGCGCAGGGCCTCACGGTCCTCGTCAAGGACGCCGACGAGGTTCGCCGGATCGCGAAGCAGACGTCGCGCGCGATCGGCGAGCAGGCGGATGCCCTGTCGTCGATGGCCGCGAGCGCGACGCGCCAGAGCACGATGATGACCGGCGTGCTGCAGGCGACGACGGAACAGGCGACGACGACCACGCAGGTCGCCCAGGCGATGCGCGACGTCCGTGGCCGCGCGCGAGAGATCGCGACGGCCCTGGCCTCGCAGGCGCGAGCGGCGGCGGCCATGGTGACGGACGTCGAGGTGGTCGCAGGCGAGAGCACGGCGGTACGCGCGGCGACCGTGCAGCAGGTCGAGATGGTGGCGGCGCTTCAGGGGAGGAACCTCTCGGTGGCAGCGGACCCCACGGCGTGACGACCCGCGTCTTCAACCTGACGGACGCCGAGCGCCGCCGGATCGAGCACATCGATCGCCTGGTCGCACGCGGCGGTGAGTCGGTCGCCGAGCTGCTGACGAGCACCGGCGATCCCAGCTGGACCGTGCGGCGCGCCGTCGTGGCCGCGCTCGGGGCACTCGGTGATGAAGCCGTGGCCGCGCTGTGTGCGTGGCTGCGTGACCAGCGCACGACCGAGCACGCGATCGCCGCCACCGTCGACGCGCTCGTCGCGTCGCGGGGGCAGACCGCCACGACCGAGGTGATGTCGCTGCTCGAGGATCGCCGCCCGGCCGTCGCCGCCGACGCCGCGCACATCCTCGGTCGCCGACGCGCCCTCGAGGCCGTGCCGGTGCTCGCGACCGCGCTCGAGCACCGCGACGACAACGTGGCCGTCGCCGCGATCGAGGCGCTCGGAGCGATCGGCGGCAATGGCGCGGTCGACGCGCTGATCGGAGTGCTCCTCAGCCAGAGCTTCTTCCGGACGTTCCCGGCGATCCAGGTGCTCGCGCGGACCGCGGATCCGCGCGTCGTGGCCCCCCTCGCGGCCCTGCTCGACGACGAGACCTACCGGTTCGAGGCCGCGCGCGCACTCGGTCGCACCGGTTATGCGCAGGCGATCGGGCCGCTGACGTCGCTGTTGCCACGCGCCCCTGACGCCACGGTGCGCCTGGTCGCCCTCGCGCTCGCCGACCTGCTGGCGCGCGCCGAGTGGAACGGCTCGATCGAGCACGTCGTCGAGACCCTGCGCCTGGTCAGCCGCGCCGCGCTGCCGCGCTTCGTCGCGGCGAGCCGGACGGCGACCCCCGAGGAGCGCACCGCGATCGCCACGGTGCTCGGCCACGTCGGCGACGCCAGCGTGCTCCCTGCGCTGTCGCGGTTGCTCGACGACGTCGAAGCCCGCGACGTCGCGACCGACGCGATCCAGCGGCTGACCCGCGTGCACGAAGATGCCCTGCTGGGCGGACTGGGTTCCGCGGACGCCGCGACCCGCGCGGCCGTGCTGCCGATCGTCAACACGATGCGGGCCGCCGAGCTGGTGCGAGCCCTGCTCGCGGATGACGACGCCGAGACCCGCGCCCGCGCGTGCGAGGCGCTCGCGCGGATCGGCGACACCTCGGCGGTGCCGGCGCTGTTCGCCGCGCTCGCCGACGGCAACCTGCGGGTCGCCCACGCCGCGATCGGTGCCATCCAGTCGCTCGGCGTCGAGGATACCGGCTCGCGCGCCATCGCCGCGCTCAGGACCGGCGAGGCGGCGGTGCGCCGCCATGCGCTGCGGATCATCGCGTACATGGGCTTCGCCGACTCCTTCGATGCCGTGCTCGAGGCCGTCGCCGACCCCGATCCGCGGATGGTGCAGCTCGCGGTGGCGGCACTCGGACCGTCGACCGATCCGCGCGTCGACGCGACGCTCGCGAAGCTGGCGCGGGATCCGCACGAGCCCGTGCGCTCCGCGGCGATGCGAGTCGCTCCGCACCGCACCCTGGAGATCGCGCTGCAGCTCCTCGAGCGCGGTCTCGAGGACGAAGCTGCGTGGGTTCGCTACTACGCGTGTCAGGCGCTCGGCCGGCTCGGCGCGCCGGTCGCCACACCCCTCGTCGTCGGGCGCTTGTCGGATGCGACCCCGCACGTCCGGATCGCCGCGATCGAGGCGCTCGGCCACCTCGACACCGCGGCCGCGTGGCAAGCGCTGAGCTCCGCGATCCGCTCGGAGGATCCCGACGAGCGGCGCGCGGCGCTCGGCAGCATGGCGCTGCGCCCGCATGATCAGGCGCTGCCCTACCTGCTCAGCGGCAGCGTCTCCGACGATGTGGCGACCCGGCTGATCGCGCTCAGCGGGCTCGTCCGCCGGCCCGAGCCCGCCGCGCTCGAGGCG
>JALZOI010000418.1 GCA_030857245.1 Myxococcota bacterium | reverse complement strand
GCAGCTGCGCCGTCGGGCGGTGGCGCTCGTCCTCGCGGATCGCCGTGAACCGGCGCTGGCCGGCGTCGCGCCACCAGGCGGACCACCGCTCGGCCGCCGCTTCGCGCTCGCGTCGCGGCAGATCGTGGTGGTACCCGAAGTACTCACCGGTGAGCCGGCGGAGGTGGTTGATCGCGTTCTCGCGGATCGCGTCTTCCTTGTGGCCGAGCCCCTCGATCAGCCACTCGATGCGATGGCGGTTGCGAGCCGTCTCGTACCAGCGGCGCCACTTGCGCTCGCTCGGGCCGAAGTCCTGGGCGGTCAGCGCCATCAGCGCCTTGCGCGCGTGGTCGCCGCTGCGGTCGACCCGCTCGATGACGGCGATCAGGTCGGTGATCGCCTCGATGTCCCCGAGCTCGACGATCGCCGTCGTCGCCGCAGCGACCATCTCGGGGTCCGTCGAGTGCACCGCGCGGCGGGCCCGCACGAGGGCGTGCCCGAGATCCTGCACCGGGTAGCCGGCGAGCGCCTCGATCGCGCAGGCGCGCACGCCGTAGTCCGGATCGAACAGGCGCTCGGCGAGCGCGTACACGGCGGTGCGCGGGCGCAGCTCGGCGCAGCACAGCGTGGCGTAGAACCGGACGTCGCGGTGCTGGCCCCCCATCTTCGCGATCAGCAGCTCCGCGGAGACCGAGCCGAGCTGGATCACGAGCTCGAGCAGACCACCGTACTGGGCCGCGCGCAGCGGGCGGCCCGTCACCGAGAAGCGATCGACACGGAGCTTGCCCGGGAACCGCTGGCCCAGCGCGGCGACGGTCTCCTTGACGCGATCGAGACACTCGGAGATCTCCTCGGCGGCGCCGCCCTCGCTCGAGGTCTCGACGACGCCGAGCAGGTCCTCGATCGCGCGCGGTGGCTCGGCCTCGATCGACAGCTCGGTGCCCTCCTCGAAGGCCGGCGCCGACGGCCGCTCGGCTGGCACCTGTCGGCTCCCGTCGGCGCGCGAGATCCGGCGGGTGTCGGCGTGCTCGGTCTCGATCTCGACGACCGGCGACGCGGTCGCGGCGCGGGCCCCGGCCGCCTTGTGCTTCACGATCAGCCGCGCGAGCGCATCGGACGCGGCGGTCGCCAGCGGCAGCAGCTCGGTGACGTCCGCGAGCCGGATGTCGGAGTGCACGCGGTGCGCGACGACGAGCGCGACCACGCGAGCACGCAGCACGACCGGCAGCAGCAGCGCCGACGGTGGGATCGCACCGCCCAGGCGCAGGACCATGGCGTCGATCCCGGGATCGCCGGAGACCAGCGAGCCGATGTGTGCCTGATGGTTCGAGATCACGGAGCGGAACGGCGACACCACGTCCAGCGGGATCAGCACGGTGCTGATGCCCGCGGTGTCGAGCGGGTGCTCCGCGAGCGCGACGCGGCCGATCGCGGCGCCGCCCTGGACGGTGAGCAGGCCGGCCCAGCGCGCGCGCGACCGGATGGCCCGCAGCAGCGTGAGGAACACGGTGTCGCGATCCTCGGCGACTGCCAGCTGCTCGCGGGCGCTGACGACGGTGAGCGGCTGATCGCGGCCGGCGCTGCTGATCGGCGCGGTCTTCGGGCGGGCGAACCGGCTCGAGCCAGCGCGCGTCGACGCCGGCTCGCTGGCACCCGGCGTGATGAACCGGACCTGCGCCTCCACCTCCTCGGGGAGGGTCCGCCGGGCCGCGCTCGGGTCCGGCGCGGCCTTCGCCGGCTGGATCCCCATGATCGTCATCGTGCGGCCGCGGCCGATCTCCGGGCCGGCGGGCGTCGCCGCCGGCTCCGGGGTCAGGTGCCGGGCGGTGGGCTCGGAGGCCGGCAGTGGCGTGAGCCGGATCAGCTTGACCGGGGTCACGGGCGAGCCGCCGTCGAGGACGGGGGGCTGCGAGGGCGGCGGCATCAGCGGCACGCGCGACGGCTCGGTGACGTCGCTGGCGATCGGCAGCGGCGCACGCGACCCCGCTGCACCCGGCTCCTCGACGATGATGGTCGGTGCGCGGCCGACCGGCGGCACCATCGCGTCGACGTCGAGCGAGCGCGCGAGCGTCGTGAACCGCGCCGGCGGATCGAGCCCGTACACGGCGGCGTACACGAGGTTCCACCGGTACTCCGGCGTGATCAGCGGCTGGATCGGGCGGTCCAGGAGATCGGCCAGATCCTCGAGGCCGGGCAGCTCGAGCGGCGAGCACACGAGCACGCGCACCGCCTCGCCGAAGGCGCCGAGCGGCACGGCGCGGTACTGCTTCGCGAGCTCGGGTGCGAGCAGCGCGACCGCCGCGGGATCGACGTGGTCGCCCTCGTCACGCGCCGCCGGCGGCAGGCCCGACGCCAGCGCGAGGTACTGGGTCAGCCGGTCCTCGGGGACGAGGTTCATCTCGAGCAGGATCGTGTCGAGGCTGCCGCCGTAGATCACCTGGCGCTGGAACGCCTTCTCCATGCGCTTGACGCCGACCAGGCCGTCTCGCACGAGGAGAGAGCTCAGACGCGCCGGCATGACCTCACGCCCGGATCACGTAGGTGCCGGCGATCCAGTCTTGCAGGCCGCGCTTCTCGCTATCGAACCCGATCCACAAGAACCCGAGGAACAGCGTCGCGACCCCGGCGACGTAGCCGGCGCAGCGCAGGGCGCAGCGCGCGGGTGACGGGCGATCGCCGTAGACGTCGATGATCCGGATCTTGAGCAGGCGCATCCCCAGCGTGCGGCCGAGGATGATCTGGAACACGAGCAGGTACGCGAGGCCGATCGCGAGGAACAGGCCGAACCCCATGACGAGCGCCGGATCGGTGGCCAGCGCGAGATCGATCCAGAGGTCGACATCGAACAACCGCAGGTTGCTCGGCGGCAGGTGGACGCTCGCGAGCTTGCTGACGATCAGCGTGATCAGCAGCGCGCACGGGATCACGATGGCCAGATCGACGAGCGCCGCGAGCGCCCGCCGCCAGAACCCGACGACGTGGACGGTCGGCGCGCCGCGGCCGGACGGGCGGAGCGGCAGCTCGTCGCGCGTCACCGCCGGCGGATGTCCCGTCGACCGGGGGGACCCACCCGACCCGTCCGCCTGGTCCCGGAGCAGGGACGGCTCGGTTTCCGACATCGAGAGGATTTGTAGCCCGCAGCCGCCATCGAACGCAAATATGCGGAGCGCCTGGAGTTCCTGCGGGTCAGGCCGGTCGCGGCCACGCGCCCACGTCCCCGCCATCGGAATTGACGCTCGTCCCGCAGGGGCGCCGGTCGCGCAGCGGAGGCGAGAAATCCCCGCCCTCCTGCCGCGCTCCCCAAGAGCTGCTTCGCCGATCGTGTGGTCTGGACCGATGCTGTACGGTGGGGGCGGGCATCCATGCTGAACTACAACCACCTGCACTACTTTCACGTCGCCGCGACCGAGGGCTCGGTCGCGGCCGCGGCGGAGCGGCTCGGGGTCACGCAGCCCACCGTCAGCGAGCAAGTCCGCGCGCTCGAGCGGGCCCTCGGCGTGCCGCTGTTCGAGCGCGTCCCCGGCGGGCTCAAGCTGACCGAGGCCGGCCGGCTCGCGTTCGAGCACACGTCGGTGATGTTCCGGGCGGGCGAGCGGCTGCTCGAGTCCCTGGGCAACAGCCGGCGCGAGATGCCACGAACCCTGCGCGTCGGGATCAGCAGTGGCGTCGCGCGGGCGACCACGACCGACTTCCTGATGCCGCTGCTCGCGATCGACGCGTGCTTGCCGACGATCCGCAGCGGGGACGCCGGCGAGATCGTGCGCTCGCTGCGGGACAACGACCTGGACCTCGCGCTGATCGAGACCGAACCGGCCGACTCGGTGATGCGGGGGATGCAGGCCGTGTTGCTCGATCGGATCACGCTGGTCGCGGTCGCGCCGCCCACGGTCGAGCCCGCGGCAGACTGGCAGAACCTCGGCCTCGTGCACTATCGCGAGACCTCGGCCTACCGCTGGGAGGTCGAGGAGTACCTGACCACGAACAACCTGCGGCCGACCGTCACCGCCGAGTCCGACGACGCGTTGTTCCTGGTGGAGGCGGCCGCGCGCGGCGGGTACGTCGCGTTCGTGCCGCGCTCGGTCGCGCGGGACGCTGTCGCGGCGAAGCGGCTGCGCGTGCTCGCCGAGATCCAGACGACCCACGCCGGCGTCCACGCGCTGTACTCGGACGGTGCGGGTGCCGAGCTCGCGCGGCGGGCGGTCGAGGTGCTCGTCGAGCACGTTCGCCGCCTCCACGCGGATTGACCGGAGGCGGCTCCGGGGGTTTCCGATACCCGGAGGTCGGCGCCGCCGAAGGCTGTCGCATTGCGTCGAGAGGTCCACCGCGGTCGCTTGCTCTGCCGGGGCGGCTACGGCAGGTTGAGCCGTGGTCGCGCATCGGATCCTGGTGATCGAGGACAACGACGATGCGCGCGAGATGCTCGCCGAGTTGCTCGCCGTCCGGGGCTATGCGACGCGGACCGCGCACGATGCCCCGACCGCGCTCGCGATCGCGGCCGACTTCCAGCCGACGATCGCGCTGCTCGACATCGGCCTGCCGATCACCGATGGCTACGATCTCGCGATCCGGCTGCGCGCGCTCGCCGGTCTCGATCAGCTGCACATCGTCGCGGTGACGGGGTACGGCCGGGCCGAGGATCGCCGCCGCTCGAGCGCCGCCGGCATCGACGTGCACCTCGTCAAGCCGGTCGACCTCGCGGCGCTGACCGCCGCCTTCGTCACGACCCGCGGCTGAGCCGCCGGAGATTGGCCGACAGGCCGCCAGGTGGGGGCGCCCCTGGTCCTTCAACCTTCCTCGGCGCTCTTGGCGCGCTTGGCGGCCAATCTCTCCCGCTCAGTGAGCCGCTGCGGGTCGAGCCGCACGCCGATCTCGCTGATCAGGCCGTCGCGGAGGACGAACAGCACCGCGCCGTCGAGTTGCTGGCGGCGCCCATCGGCCCCGCGCCAGCTGCCGACGTAGCGGACCACGGCGCCGCGCGGCAGGGCGCGCAGCTCCGAGACCACGAACGTTGGCTCGCGAAAGTTCGCGAACGTCGCAGCGGTGAACTCGCGGAACGCACTGCGCCCCTTCACCGTGTTGCCCAGGTCGGGGTGGCTGCTCGGCAGGTGGTAGAGCACGTCGTCCGTGCACAGCGCGGCGACGCCGTCCCAGTCACCCTGCTCCAACCGTGCGAAGTAGGTGCGGAGCAGCGCGGCCTCGCCGAGCGGGAGCACCGCGACCTCGAGCTCCGAGCCGACCCTGGCGAGCACGGTCTCGCTCGAGCACGGCTTGACGAGCGCGAACGCGACGCCGTGCGACTGGAGCTGGGCGGCGGTGACCGGCCACGCCGTCAGCAAGCCGACCGGTGCCGGGCCGGCGAGGCGGACCAGATCGTCGACGGCGCGCCAGCTCTCGACCGGATCGTGGGAATCGACCATGAGGTCCGCGAGCACGAGCTCGAACGCCCCGCGCGCGAGCTCGGCCTGCGCCGATCGGGTCTCGGTCGTCGCCACCACGTCGAAGCCGACCCGCTCGAGGATCATCCGGAGCATGAACAGCGAGTCGGAGTCATCCTCGACGAGGAGCAACTGCGGCGCCATGGGTCGACCTATAGCACCCGAACCGTCTCCGCGGCGTGCATCCGAAGGTGCTGGGCGTCGAAGATTCGGGATCTCCCGGAGCGTGACGCGTGCGCGCCGCCGTCGGCGACGGCGAGCGTGGCTCACCGCACGAGGTCGAACATCGCGAAGTACGGGACGCGCGCGGCGTCGGAGAGCTCGGGGTGCGCGTAGACGGTCTCGTGCGACGGCCGCGGCTCGCGGAACCCGCGCAGCGTGAAGCCCGCGTCGAGGATCCAGGTGAACCAGTCCTCGAGGGTGACGTGGAGCGCGCTCGTCGTGAACTCGTAGGCCCAGCGCTTCCACGTGTACGGCACCGGCCCGCGATCGAAGTAGCGATCGATGCAGAGGTACATCTTGCCGCCGAGCGCGTCGCGCGCCCACTCGCGAAACGGCGGGTTGGCGACCGGGTGCTCGATCGAGAACACGAGGCGCCCGCCCGGCCGCAGCACGGTGTGGATCGCCGCGAGCGCGCGCTGCGGGTTCGGCATGTCCTGGAGCGACATGCACGCGGTCGCGACGTCGAAGGAGCAGGGCGCGAAGTGGCTGTCGAGGTGCTCGGCGTCGACCACGGCGTACTCGATCGGATCGCCGGCGTCGCGTGCGTGATCGATCATGCGCGGCGACAGATCGATCCCGATGACCTCGGCGCCGCGCTCCGCCATCGCGCGCGAGAAGTAGCCGCTGCCACAGCCCACGTCGAGCAGCCGCGCGCCCTGGACCTTGCCCACGAGCTCGATCTGCGCGGGGCCGAAGAACGCGTAGCGATAGAAGTCGCGACCGTTCGCCTGGCCGTCGGCGTACGCGTCGGCGGCGAGGTCCCAGTCCTCACGAACGGACTTGGCGTCGAACGTCATCGCGCGGAGTCTACCCTCAGCCACCGCCGGCGCCGGCCTTTCCACGACCGGTCTGTCGCGGCGCCGCCGCGCCTTCAGCTCGTGGTCATGAAGCGGATCACCGCGACGGCGATGACGGGTGCGGTCTCGGCACGCAGGATCCGTGGCCCGAGGCCGATGCCCGTGAAGCCCGCGCGCTCGAGGACCGCGAGCTCGCCCGGCGTCAGGCCGCCTTCGGGGCCGCTCGCGATCGTGACGTCGGTGGCCGCGCCGGCCACGAGCGCCGCATCGGCCGCCGGATCGAGCACGAACCGGGCCCCGCCCGCGGGGAGGC
>JALZOI010000417.1 GCA_030857245.1 Myxococcota bacterium | reverse complement strand
TGCTGGGGTCGGGGGCCGAGCCCGACGGAGGCGGCGCGATCGGCACGTCGGGCAACGGTTGCGCCCGGGCGATCGCGGTGCTGGCGAGCAGCGTCGCGACGATCCACTGACTGACTGACTTCATGGTCTCTCCGGGCGCCCGCGCGAGTCGCAGAACACCCCGGTGGCGCGGCAGGCAAGCGCGCCCCAGGGAACGAACACCTCGGCACCCAGCCGGATGTCCCAGTGCACGACAGCGTCGAGCCGGTCCGGCCCCGCCGCATCGCCGAGCTCGTGCTGATAGCCGAGGCTGCCGTCGATGATCAGCGCCGGCAGCATGGTCCAGCGCAAGCCGAGCCGGCCGAGCACGCCGCGCCCGATCTGCGGGGCGACCTCGGGCAGCGCGGCCATCCACATGAACTGCGGCGCGAGCGCGACCTCCGCGACGAGCCGGGCCTCCGCGTTCATCGCGAGCTCGATGCCGGCGGCCGGGAGCACCAGCGTCTTCGCGGCGGGCGGGACCGTCCGGTCTCCGGACAGCTCGATGCTCGCGCTCGAGACCCGGGCGCCGCCGTGCAGGGTCAGCCAGCGCGCAGCATCGAAGCGCAGCCGCCCGATCACGTAGAAGTCATGGACGGTCTCGTCGACCGCCGTGCCGCCGAACGTCTCGCGCCGCGGCACGCCGAGCCGGAGGGCGACGCCGATCGCGGGGATCCCCGACCCGCGGGGCAGCGGGACCTTGACCTGCACCCCGACGGCCGGCAGCGGTGCGTGGACGCCGGTCACGCTGATCGCGGCGGTGTGGCGATACTCGAGCTGGGCGATGTCGCCGAACCCGATCGCCAGCACGCCGGCCGACGTCAGCACGCCGGTCTGCTGCAGCAGGCTGCCATCTCCGGAGATCGTCAGGACATAGGCGCCGACGACGTCGGCGGTCGGCACGGTGAACAGGCGCGAGCTGTGGAACGGGCCGCGCATGATCTGCGCGAGGGCGAGGTCGGGGTGTCGCACCGGCTCGGCGGCCAGGTCAGCGGTCGGGTCGCCGGCCAGCTCGGCGGCCGCGCTCGCGTCAGGGCCTGGCAGCGCCACGTCGGCGGCCGGGTTGACGGCAAGGTCTGGCAGCGCCTCGTCCGCCGCGGCGGCGGAGCTCGCGCCGAGCAGGCCAAGGCACGTGATGATCCAGCGACGCATCCCGCACCCGTTGTGCGACGACGTCGCGTGAACCAGCCATGGCGGTCACGTGAGATCCGCGTGATCGGCCGGGCTTGCCGCACGCGCGCGGGAAGGCCGCGTGGTCCTCGACGACGGCTCGCACGGTCGAGTAGCCTGGAGATCTTGGGGGGACCGGCGAAGTCGCGACGACTCCTGGCGCAGGCGCATCGCGCGTGGGGAGGTTCTCACAACGAGGAGGAGTCGCGCGCGTACCTCCAGGCGCGGCTCAACGTCTACTCGAAGACGCTGTTCTGGGCGTTCGTCACGCTGCTGTCGTTCATCGCGCTGACCTACAAGTTCGTGTTGCCGCAGGAGCCCGCGCTCGCCGACTACGTGTTCGGCGGCTCCGCCGGGGTGCTCGCCATGATGGCGGTCCTCTGGCGCACCGTCCTCGCGCGCCGCGAGCTCGACGTGCGCTCCCTGTACCGGATCGATCTGCTCTACGCGATCACCGTCGGTGTGACGCTCGCGCTGAGCGCCGCGTTGCAGCCGGATCTGCGGCCCGCGGGCTACACGTCGCTCGTGTTCGCCGGCTACACGATCTTCACGCGCGCGCTGCTGGTCCCGAGCAGCCCGCTCCGCACCGCGGTGGCCGCGAGCATCACGTTCGTGCCGGTCATGGCGAGCGGCGTGTACCTCGCCTTCACCAGCGAGCAGGACCTGCCGCCCTCCGCGTACATCGGCGGCGGGCTGACCTTCACGATCCTCGCGATCATCATCGCGGCGAACGGCTCCGGCATCATCTACGGGCTGCGCCAGCAGGTCAGCGAGGCGATGCAGCTCGGGCAGTACACCCTCGATCGCAAGATCGGCGAAGGCGGGATGGGCACGGTCTATCGCGCGCGCCATGCGCTGCTGCGACGCCCGACGGCGATCAAGCTCCTCCTCCCCGATCGCGTCGGCGGCACCGGCACGCTGGATCGCTTCGAGCGCGAGGTCCAGCACATGAGCCAGCTGACCCATCCCAACACCGTCGCGGTGTTCGACTACGGCCGCAGCCCCGACGGCGTCCTGTACTACGCCATGGAGTACCTCGGCGGCATCGATCTCGAGCACCTCGTCCGCAACCACGGACCGCAGCCGGCGAGCCGCGTCGTGCACATCCTGATGCAGGTCTGCGGCGCGCTGCAGGAAGCGCACGACGCGAAGATCATCCACCGCGACATCAAGCCCGCGAACATCATCCTGTGCGAGCGCGGCGGCCTTCCCGACTTCGCGAAGGTCGTCGACTTCGGGCTCGTCAAGGAGATCACGCGCGACACCACCGCCTCCACGCAGGTCATCCTCGGCACGCCCGCGTACGTCGCGCCGGAGGCGATCACCGATCCCGACAGGATCGGCCCGGCAGTCGACCTCTACGCGCTCGGCGCGGTCGGCTACTACCTGCTCACGGGCAAGCGCATGTTCGACGGCAAGACCGCCGTCGAGATCTGCATCCAGCACGTCACCCAGGTGCCGAAGCGGCCGTCGGAGGTCGCCGGGGTGCACGTCCCACGCGACCTCGAGGCGATCGTGATGAAGTGCCTCGAGAAGCGCCCCGAGGATCGCTTCGGCTCGGCCACCGAGCTCGCCGAGGCGCTCGCGCGGCTGCCGCCCTCGCCCGACTGGGATCGCGCGGCGGCGCTGCGCTGGTGGCGCGACTTCAAGGAGCTCGCCGCGCAGCCGCCGCCGAGCGAGACGCCGACGCTGACGATGACGATCGATCTCGATCGTCGAACGTGAGCGAACGTGAGCGGCTCACCCGCGCGGTCGGGCGGTCGCGCCGGACGCCGTGAGCGTGACCGTCGCCGTCAGGTAGTAGCCGCGCCCCGGCACGACCGCGAGGATGCCATCGGCGCCGACCTCCGCGAGCGCCGCGCGCAACCGCCGCACGACCTGGCGCACGTTCTCCTCGTTCGCGTACCTCGACTGGAATGGCAGGTCGCGCGCGAGCTGCTTGGTGCCGACGCAGCCGCGCACCGCGGCCGGGGAGTCTGACTCCTCGGTCGCCCGCGCGCACAGCGCCCGCAACAGCTGGAACTCGAGGGGCGGCAGCGCGCGCTCGGACCACGTCGACGCACCCGCCGGGCGCGACAGCAGCGCGCCGCCGGCGACGACATCGCCGCCGCCCACCACGCAGAGCTCGGCCTCCGCGCGCTGGATCAGGAACCGCACGAGGCCGCCGCCCGCGCCACCGGTCGCCATCGACGGCGGTGCCACGGGCTCGTGGACCACCTCCGAGAGGAACCACAGCGCGACGTCGCCGACCTTGAGCACGGTGCGCCCGGGCAGCGTGACCCGCCCCTGGCAGCGCGTGCCATCGACGAAGGTGCCGTTGCGGCTCCCCAGGTCGCGGAGCTGCCAGCCCGCCGCGGACTTCTTGAGCTCGGCATGCTCGCGCGACACCGACGCGGCGAGCACGACGAGCCCGCCGTCCTGGCTCCGGCCGATCGTCAGCTTCGCGGCCACCGCGTGGGCCGCCCCGAAACCGTCGACGAGCCAGGCCTCCGCGTCGGTCGGCGCGACCGCCGAGCGCACGTGATCGGGGATCAGGCCGTCGCACGGTGCAGCTGCCTGCGCACACGACCGGCACAGCGCGCCGACCTCGCGGCCCGACCCGCAGCACAGACACGCCATGTTGCCACTGAATCACCAGCGGACGTCGGGCACAAGCGATGGTGCGTCCGGGCACGCAGCCGGCGACTCAGAGAGCGGGAGAGATTGGCCAAGAGCGCCAAGCCCGCCAAGCCCGCCAAGCCCGCCAAGGAAGGGGTGAAGGACGGGGGCGCACCCTCCGATCTTCTCGACGAATCCTTGGCGTCCCTTGGCGGCCTTGGGCGCCAATCTCCCCGGCTCAGTCGGCGGGCAAGCTGGTCAGCACGTTCACGAGGACGTCCATCGCGACGGGCTTGCCGAGGTGCACATCGAAGCCCGCGGCCCGGCTGCGCGCGAGGTCGGCGTCGTGCCCGTAGCCGCTGAGCGCGACCAGCCGCGGCGGGTGCGCGAGGAGCTCGCGGAGGTGGCGGGCGAGCTCGTAGCCGTCCATCACGGGGAGCCCGATGTCGAGCAGCGCGATCGATGGCAGGAACTTGGCCGCGAGCGTCAGGGCCGCCGGCGCGTCGTGCGCGACGGCGACCTCGAAGCCGACCCGACGCAGCACGTCGGCGAGCATGTCCGCCGCGTCGACGTTATCGTCGACGACCAGGACGCGACCGGTCGGGGTCTCGCGGAGCGCGAGGCGCTGGGTGATGTCCTCCTCGGCCGCCGCGGAGATCGGCGGCAGGCTGACGATGAAGACGCTGCCCTGCCCGGCGCCATCGCTGTGCGCCTGGACGGTGCCGCCGTGCAGCTGGGTCAAGCTCTTGACGAGCGCGAGCCCCAGGCCCAGCCCGCCCTGCGCGCGATCGATCGTGCGATCACTCTGCACGAACGGCTCGAAGATGTTCGCGAGCAAGTCGGCGGTGATGCCGTTGCCGTTGTCCTCGACGCGCACCTCGACCGCGCCGGCGACCTTGCGCGCGCGGATCGCGATCTGGCCGCCGGGCTCGGTGTACTTCGCGGCGTTCGCCATCAGATTCGCGAACACCTGCGAGAGCCGGATCGTGTCTGCCTCGACCCGCAGCCCCTGCGGCTCGACGTCGACGGTCAGCCGATGGCGCTGCTGCTCGAGCAGCGGGCTGACCACCTCGATCGCGTGCGAGACCACCTGCCAGAGCTCGATGCACTCGCGCTTCAGCTGGAGCTTCTCGCGGGTGACGCGCGAGATGTCGAGGAGATCTTCCACGAGCCGGGTCAGGTGCTGCGCCTGGCGCCGGATCACCTCGCGCTCGCGCTCGAAGCCGCTCTGGCCCGAGAGCTCCATGAGATCGAGCGCCGTGACGATCGGTGCGAGCGGGTTGCGCAGCTCGTGGCCGAGGATCGCGAGGAACTCGTCCTTTCGGCGATCGGCCTCGTGCTGGCGAGCCACCGCCTCGGACAGCCGCTCGTTGGTGCGGCGCTCGGACTCGAACAGCGCGGCGACATCGAGGGCGCTGCCGGCGCGGCGGCCGAGCTCCTCGGCGAGGCTGAGCTCCTCCGGTTCATACGCGCCGTCACGGGCGGCGCCGATCATCAGCGCGCCGAGCGAGCGGCCCCGGGCGAGCAGCGGCACGATGGCGATCGTCGTCGCACCGATCGCGGCGACCGCGGCGGCCTGGCCACCGCGCAGCGCCGCGACGTCGAGCCGCATCGCCTCGCCGCTACGCATCACGACCGCGACGGGATGATCCCACCGGTGGTCGGGGGCGAAGGCTGCCGCGACCTGGGACGGCACCTCGCCCGGCGCGACTGCCACCACCGCGACGTCGTCGCCGCGGTCGAGGAACACGATGGCCCAGTCGGCCAGGTTCGGGACCGCGACGTGCGCGACGATGTGGAGCGTGGACGCGTGATCGATCGGCGTGGCGAGCGCACGGCCGGCCTCGGCGAGCAGCGAGAGCCGGCGCGCGATCCGGCGGCTCTCGTCCTTCGCCCGGTTGGCGTCTGCTTCGCTGCGTGCGGGCGCCTTCATCAGCTCCACCGGTACCACGGGCTCGTCGGGATCCTGACATCGCCGTGCGTGAGGGCAGCTACCGAGCGCCACCGCGCGCAAGTTGAAGCGAGCGTTACCGAAGTTGCGAGTGGTGCCGCCGCGCTCGCTCGCGAGATCCGCGGCTGCGGCGGCTTCGGCGGGCCTGCGAGACCGGTGCTACGATGACGCGTGCTCCGGGTAGCAACGATCTCCGACGACACCGAGGCCGAGGGTCCCGGGCGCCGGTGGGCGCTCTGGGTCCAGGGCTGCACGATCCGCTGCCCGGGCTGCTGCAACCCCGAGATGTTCGCGGCCGATCGCGGTGACGAGGTCTCGATCGCCGTCCTCGTCGACCGCCTGCGCGCGGCGCGCGCCCGTGGCGTCGAGGGGATCTCCGTGCTCGGTGGTGAGCCGTTCGAACAGGCCGCCGGGGTGGCGAGCGTGACGCGGGCGGCCCGGGCGCTCGGCCTGACCGTGATGGTGTACTCGGGCTACCGGCTCGCCGAGCTGCAGGCCCGCCCCGATTCCGGCGAGCTGCTCGCCACCATCGACCTGCTCGTCGATGGCCGCTTCGACCGCGAGCAGCTCGAGCCACCACCCCCGCTCGGCCGCCGCTGGATCGGGTCGGTGAACCAGTCCATGCACTACCTGACCGACGCGTACCGCGCCGATGATCCGCGGATGCACGCGGCGAACACCGTCGAGCTGCACTGGTCGAAGGGCCAGCTGCTCGTCAATGGCTGGCCGGCGGGCGCCGATGCCGTGGGCCGGCTGCTCCGGCGAGGACGGTCGTCATGATCGAGGAGCTCACGGACCTGACCGAGGAGGCCGAGCTCGTCGACGAGCTCCCGCGGGTCGCGGCGAGCGAGCACGATCTGATCATGATGGCGCGCGCGCTCGTCGGCGGGCCGACCGGGCACGACGATCTGTGGGCGCTGCTGTGCGCCAGCCGCGCGATGCCCCCGAAGATCGGGGTGACCGCCGCGGAGCTCCTCGAGGACACGCTGCGTCAGGCCTGGCGCGCGCTCTGGCTC
>JALZOI010000416.1 GCA_030857245.1 Myxococcota bacterium | reverse complement strand
GGTCACGCCCGGCCCCCCGGGCGCCAACGCGGCCCGACGCGCCCCCGCGGGGGACCCGCCCTGGCCACGGCGCTGCGGTGGGCCTCCCCGGGGCCCGCTCGTTCCGTCAGGGCGAACTCCGCGACTGTCCGCTGTCGTCCCGGGGGAGTCTGCGCCGTCGGGCTCTCTAGCAGCCGGGGCCACGGTGCTGCTATAGCACGGAGGATACCGTGCTGATGTTCCTGTTGATCGGCATCGCGGCGGGCGCCCTCACCGGCATCCCGATCGGACCGGTGAACGTCGCGGTGATCGACGCCGCCTACCGCCACACGATGCGGCGCGCGATCGCGGTCGGGCTCGGCGGGTCGCTCGCGGATGGCATCTACGTCATCGTCGGCGTGGTCGGCGTGACGCCGTTCCTCAACCGCCACCCCGGGATCCCGCCCGTCCTCTACCTGATCTCGGGAGCCATCCTCCTCGTCTACGGGTTCCTGACGGCGCGCAGCCAGCCGGTCGTGGCGGCCACCGCGGATGGCAGCACGCCCAAGCTCGCGCCCTCGCGCGAGATGTGGTCGGGCTTCACCGTCGGGCTCGCGCTCATCATCCTCAACCCCGCCGCGATCGTGACCTGGGTCGTGATCATGGGCTCGATCATCCCGGAGCCCACCTTGTCGGGCGGCATCGCCTGCGCGATCGGCGTGATGATCGGCAGCTTCGGCTGGTTCGCGCTCGTCGCGTACCTCACGCAGAAGGGCAAGAACGTGCTCGGCGAGAAGGCCGCGTGGATCCCGCGCTTCGTCGGGATGGCGTTGATGGTGTACTCGGTGTACCTGCTGACGAAGGCGGTCCGGTACTACATCGCGTGATGGCGGCGCGCGGCGAGCTCCTGCGGGGTCTGGTGATCGGTGTCGTGATCGGCGCCGTGGTCACCGTGGGCATCTACCAGCTGCGCGGCGACGCTCCGACGGCCGCCACGGCGCGCTGCGCACCAGGCACGGCGGGGGCGGCGGGCCCTCGCTGAGGCGGGCCCTCGCTGAGGCGGGCAGGGCCTCGGCGACATGAGCCCGATGGAATTCACCGCTCGGAGGCTGCGACGCTTCCCGAGACGGTCGCGCTTGTGCCTCAGTAAGGCGCGGACCCGGGCGCCGCGCTATCTCTGAACAACCCGGGCGCCGCGTGCGTCCACCGGTGCGTCCCCTCCGGCATCTACCCTCCCGAGGCACCCACAGATGACCCGACTCCTCTCGCTCACGTCGCTCGCTCTCGTCAGCCTGCTCTCGACCGCCGCGGCCGAGCCGCGGTCGTGGACCGCATCGAAGGCGGTGCTCCCCGACCAGGTCACCGTCGTCGCGGGCGCCAGCCTGTCGGCGATGCGCGCGACCCAGCTGTACCAGACGATCGTGCCGCCGCTGATCGCCAAGGAGTCGGATGCCAAGCGCGCGTTCGAGCTGGCGCGCTCGACGTGCAGCATCGATCTGCATGCGGCGATCGACGATGCGACGTTCGCCGTCGGCGCCGACGAGCGCGGCGTGGTCGTGCTCGGGCTCGCCAGGGGCATGGACCAGAAGCGGATCGTCGACTGCCTGAACCGGATCGTCGCGAAGCAGGCGAAGGATCGCCAGGCCACCACGGCCCCCGCACCGGGTCGCAAGGGCGGCGCCAAGGCCAAGCAGCCGGCGACCACCGCGCCGAAGATCACCGTCACCACGAGCGGCAGGATCGCCGAGTACTCGATGACAGGCGAGACGGACAAGCTCTACCTCGCGTGGCTCGCGCCCGACGTCGTCGCGATCGCGACGGACCCCGAGGATCGCGCGCTGCTCGAGCGGATGACGAGCGGGAACGGCGCGCGCGGCAACCTCGCCGGCGTGCTCGGCAAGGTCAACACCAATGCCACCGTGTGGTTCACGACGACGAAGCAGACGCCGGTGCAGGCCACCGGCGCGACCACGAAGGCGCTCTACGGGACCATCGAGACCACCGGTGGGCAGGTCAAGGTCGACACCCACGCGATCATGGGCTCGGCGAAGGAAGCCAAGAAGCTCGTCGACGATGCCACCGCGCTGCTCGGCGCGATGAAGTCGCAGGTGCCGCCCATGTTCATCAAGGCCGTCGACTCGCTCAAGATGGTCGCCGTCGGCGAGGACGCCACGATGAAGTTCGGCATGAGCGAGAAGGATCTGATCTCGCTCATCGCCCTCGTCCTGCCGAACCTCTAGGCCGCTGGGCCGGAAGCCCGACGCCGCTGCGCGGCCGGTATCAGTGCTCCGGCTCCGCTGCGCTCCGGCTCGATTGCTGCCGCGCGTGCGTTGCACGCGCCTGTGCGCTGCGCGCCCGGCGCCGCTGCGCGGCGGGCATCAATTCTCGATCGCCTCGAGGAGCTCGCCGACGGTCTCCTCGACGCGGATGGCGAGCTGGCGCGGCACCGGCGAGCCGTCCTCGGCGATCAGCGCCGAGAGGCGGCGCGCGGCGGCCGAGATCTGCGCGCGCAGCTTGTCCTTCTTCTCGCTCACGCTCTGCGGGAACACGAGGTCGCCGTACTTCTTCGCGAGCACCGGGGCCTCGACGCCTTCCTCGAACGCGATGCGGTGGATCGTCCGCAGCGTCTCGTCGTCGGCGGCGCCCTTCTCGGTCGCCTTCTGCACGAACTCGACGGTCTGCATGCTCGGGATCGGCGGCACGAACTCGGTGGTCTCGAACGGCTGGTCGGTGCGCGCGCGCTCGATCACCCGCGGCGCGCTGGTCTCGAGGAACCGGTAGCTGCCGAGCAGCTTCGCGACCGTCGAGCCGCGGAGGTGGAGCTCCTTGCGGCAGTACGCGTCGAAGTCGGTGAAGCCCCAGAGCTCCCATAGCTTCTTCTCGCTGATCCGCGAGAGCGACTCGGCGAGCTCGAGCCAGGTCCGCTTGAAGGCGCGGGCCTTCTGGAGGGCATCGGCCCGCACGGGGTCGTCGGACACCGCCAGCATGCGGTCTTCCATGTTCCGGTCGGTCTTCGTCAGAATCTTTGAACCCATCGCGAAGCGGACGCTACGGGATCGGTCTGATCATTGATTCGCCGACCAGCGGCGCACGTCGCCGCCAGGAGCGGCTTGTCGGGCATTGTTCGCCGACCGAACGCGGCGCACGTCGCCGCCAGGAGCGGCTTGTCGCCGCTGGTCGGCGGCGGGGGCCCCGGGCTCGCCTCCGCTGGTCGCGCGGCGGCCTCGGAAAACTGAGATGGCGACACCTGATCTCCCGCAGTTACGCGCCGGCACGCGTCGTGCTCTGATGACCGCTGTCGTGCTGAAGCTTGCTGTCGTCCTCCTCGCGCTGCTCGCCGGCTGCTTCCAGTCGAGCGGCCTCGAGGCATCCAATGCCGACGACGAGGGTCCGTCCCCCGGCTCGTTCCGCGGCTGCGATGTCGACGACGACTGCACGCCGGCCGCCGCCACGTGCTGCGAGTGTCCGTCCTTTGCGGTGCCCACCGGCGACCCGCTGGCCGGGTCGTGCAGCGACGTCGATTGCCCGGTCCGCGGCGAGGTCTGCGCGCCGGTCACCGCGGTGTGCGACGCGGGTGCGTGCGTGCTGGCGTGCGAGCCCCAGCAGTGCTCGCAGAGCTGTGAAAATGGGTACGCGCTCGACCCGAGCGGGTGCCTGTCGTGCGAGTGCGCGCCGCCGGTGATCGGCGGCTGCACCGTGAACAGCGACTGCGTGCAGACCCGCGCCGACTGCTGTGGCTGCGCCGCGGGCGGAGCCGATACCGCGGTGCTCGCGCAGGAGCGAGCCACGTTCGAAGCCATGCTCGGCTGCTCGTCGGCGCCGCAGTGCCCGGGCGTCGACGTCTGTGCCTCGGCTGGCACCCCGCAGTGCGTGCAGGGCCGCTGCGAGTTGCTCGCCGGGGGCGTGCCGCCCGATGCCTGTGGGCGCCCCGATCTCGCCGCGTGCCCGCCAGGCACGGTTTGCACCGTGAATGCGAGCGATGTGGCCAACATGCAGGGCCTTGGCGTGTGCAAGGCTCCGTAGGTCTGACGGAGCCTCCGGCGCCGCCGACGCGTTATAGTTCTGCCCTCATGAGCGTCGACGGACCACCGGCATCGGACTCGCTGGGCATCGCACCGCCCCCCTCGCTGGTCGGGCAGACGCTCGATGGGCGCTACCGGATCCTGAAGAAGCTCGGTGAGGGCGGCATGGGCGAGGTCTACGCGGCCGAGCACGTGCACATCGAGAAGCGGTTTGCGATCAAGCTGCTGCGTCCGGAGATCGTGTCGAACGCCGAGGCCGTGCAGCGGTTCCGCCAGGAGGCGCGCTCGAGCTCGTCGATCGGTCACCGCAACATCATCGCGGTCGAGGATTTCGGGCAGCTCCCCGATGGCCGCATCTACATGTGCATGGAGCTCCTCAACGGAGCCGCGCTGAACGATCTGATCCAGACGCCGCAGCCCGTCGACCGCCTGCTCAACATCATGATCCAGACGGGGCACGGCCTCGCCGCGGCGCACGCGAAGGGCATCGTCCATCGCGACATGAAGCCCGAGAACGTGTTCGTCACGATCGACGCGAACAACCAGGATGTCCCGAAGCTCCTCGACTTCGGCATCGCGAAGGTCTCGGGCAGCGACGGCCAGAACAATCTGACTCGCACCGGCACGATCTTCGGGACGCCGTTCTACATGGCACCCGAGCAGGCCCTCGGAAATCCCGTCGACGCGCGCACCGATATCTACGCGGTCGGCGTCATCATGTACGAGCTGTTCGCGGGCTCGCTGCCGTTTCAGGGCGAGTCCTTCATGGGCATCCTCACCCAGCACATCACGACCGAGCCCGAGCCGGTCGCGCAGCGCGCCGCGAAGGCCAACCGGCCGCTCCCCGCCGGCCTCGCGGACATCATCACGCGCTGCATGCAGAAGAACCCGGCGCAGCGGTTCTCGACGATGGACGAGCTCGTCGGTCAGCTCGTCCAGATCTATCGCGGCGTCGCGGGCGCCGGCATGAGCACGTACATGGAGGCGTTCCCGGTGAGCTCGCGCGGTCCCGCGACGACACCGCCACCGCTGACCGGGCCCGTGATGGCGCAGTACAACGCCGCCACGATGGCGGCGCCGGGCTACGGCGGGCCGTCGGGCCCGCATGGCGTGGCTCAGCCGCACGCGCCGCATGGCCCGCACGGGCACCAGCCGTCGTCCGGGCCGAGCTCGCAGCCGGTCGCGGCCGCGTCGTCGTCGGGGCTCTACAACCCCGATGCGTCGGTGGTCAACGTCCCGCGCAAGAGCAAGGCCGGCATCATCGTGGCGATCGTGGCGGTGGTCGCGGTCGGCGCCGGCATCGCGGCGTTCGTCGTGATGAGCAACAAGAAGCAGCAGCAGCAGGCGGGCGACGGCTCGGGCTCCGGCTCGGGCTCGCAGCTCGTGGTCACAGGTCCCGGCTCGGCCGGCTCGCAGGTCGCGAGCGCCGATCCGCTCCCCGATGCAGCGGCGGGCGTCGCGGATCCGACGAACGGCTCGGGCGGCTCGGGCGGCACGGCGGGCACCGGCGATCCGACGAATGGCTCCCCGGCGGTTCCGGTCGACGGCGGCGCGGGCACGCCGATGACGGTCGACGCGGGAGCGGTCGAGCCGCCACCGGAGCTCGACGCCGGCGTCCTCGCGCCCGTGCAGGTCGAGGTCAAGCTGGTCGCCAAGAACGTGATCGCGTTCGAGGTCCACGAGGACGGCAAGAAGCTGTTCGATGGGCCCGATGACGTGATGATCACCCCGGGCACGCCGCGCACCGTCGTCATCAAGGCGAAGGGCTTCAAGGACAAGACGGTCGTGCTCGACGGCAAGAAGAAGCGGTTCGAGTTCAAGCTCGACCGCATCCCCGGCGTGAGGCCGCCCGACACCACGCCGACCCTGAATTGTTCGGCAAAGATCATCGATCCGACGAACAAGGCGTGCATCGCCCAGTTCTGTGCCAAGCATCCCGATGAAGTGAAGTGCAGCCTGTGAAGTCGGGTGGCGTCGGTCACCGACTGTGGCATCGATCTTGAGGAACACTGTCGGATCCAACGAGGAACCCACCCATGCGCCAGCAACTCCCATTTCTTCGCCATCTCGTCCTGCTGTTCGCGCTGGGTCTCGCGACCGGGGCGACCGGGACCGTCGCGGCTGATTCGCGGACCGAGGCCCGGAGCCACTACCAGGCCGGCGTGAAGTTCTACAGCGGAGGCGACTACAAGAGCGCGATCCGCGAGTTCTCGGCCGCCCAGCAGCTCGCGCCCGCCGACCTCAACAACTACAACCTGGCGCTCTGCTACGACAAGCTCGGCGACCCCGAGCCGGCGATCCAGTACTACCGGTCGTACCTCGACAAGGTGCCGACCACCGACAAGCGCGCCGAGATCGAGGCGAGCATCGCCCGGCTCGAGGCGGCGTCGAAGTCGGTCGCCGCGAAGAAGGCGGCCGAGGCCAAGAAGCTCGAGGATGCGCGGCTCGCGGCGGAGGCCAAGCAGGCCGCCGAGCAGGCGCGGATCGACGAGGCCCGCCGCGCCGAGGAAGCGAAGCGACCGATCGTCGAGCCGCCGCGGCCGGATGACGTCCGCCGCCCCGGCGACGGCACGCTGACCGGGGTCGGCTCGACCGGCACGCCCGGCAACGGCACCACGGTGACCACCGGCGACGCGCAGCTCGATCGCGTGAGTGGCATCGACATCAACCAGATCCGCGATCAGCGCGTCGGTGGCGCCGCGAGCGGCATCCCCGCCGATCCGAGCGCGGCCCCGGCGGCCGGTGCGGGCGCGCATGCCCAGCTCGGGACCGGCCCGCAC
>JALZOI010001027.1 GCA_030857245.1 Myxococcota bacterium | reverse complement strand
GTGGACGCCGGGCGCGCCACCGAGGGCATCGACCTCGAGGCCGCTGTCGTCGGCGAGCGCGGGCAGCCCGGTCGCGCGCGAGACCTCGCGCGCCTTCTTGCTCGCGTTGCCGACGAAGGTGGCGGCATCCTCCTCGACCTCGGGGATCTCGCGCCCGATCCGGCGCGCGGCCTCCGCGATGTCGAGCACGTCGACGCCGGGCAGCAGCTGGCGGAGCTCGACGAGCTTGCCGTGGTTGCGGGTCGCGAAGACGAGCGGGCGCTTCATCCGGCGGTCCACGTCGCGACGCAGTCGCGCTGCGCGGCGGTGAGCTGCTTGATGCCCGCGGTCGCGAGATCGAGCATCGCATCGAGCTGCTTGCGATCGAACGTGCCGTGCTCGGCGGTGCCCTGCACCTCGATCAACGTGCCGTCCTCGGTGCCGACCACGTTCATGTCGACGTCGGCCTTGGAGTCCTCGGCGTACGGCAGATCGAGCACGACCTCGCCGTCGTAGACGCCGACCGACACGGCGGCGATCGGCGGCTTGAGGGCTCGCGCGTCGGGCAGCGCCCCCGACTTCACGAGCTTGCTGATCGCGAGCGCGAGCGCGATCCATGCGCCGGTGATCGAGGTCACGCGGGTGCCGCCGTCGGCGCACAGCACGTCGCAGTCCACGGCGATCGTGCGCTCGCCGAGCAGGTTCAGATCGACCGCGGCACGCAGCGACCGGCCGATCAGCCGCTGGATCTCCTTGCCGCGCCCGCCGGGGTCGCGCTTGCTGCGCGTGTGGGTCGCGCGCGGGAGCATCGCGTACTCGGCGGTGAGCCAGCCCTTGCCCTTACCGGCCATCCACGCCGGGACCCCCGGCTCGACGCTCGCGGCGCACAGCACCCAGGTGTCGCCGAGCTTCACCAGCGCGGACCCCTCCGCGTGCTTCTGGTAACCCGGGATGATCTCGAGGGAGCGCAGCTGATCGGGACGTCTGCCATCGGGGCGCATGATGGCGGCAGGCTACCGCAAACCGTGAAGCCCGGCCCGACGCCTCTGCTAGGATGAGCCGCCATGACGGACGATCGGCGACGCGACGCGGAGCGCTCCGCAGCCTCGCGGATGACGCCGGGCGCGCTGCCCGGCGCGCACGTCGATCGGCGACTCGTCGACGGCCACGCGGACGACCTCGGGTCCGCCGCCACGATCGACATGCCCGCCGCGATCGGCTCGGGGTCCACGTCGCCGAGCGCCGTGGGTGCGCGGACCGGCGACGTGATGCCCGGCGCCACGCTCGATCTCCCCGCGAGCGATCGCGTCGACGCCGCGCACGACCTCGCGCCGGGCCAGGTGATCGGCCACTTCGTGATCCGCGCGCGGCTCGGCGAGGGCGGCATGGGTGTGGTGCTCGCCGGTCACGACGCGGATCTCGGCCGCCCCGTCGCGATCAAGATCGTCAAGCAGGCGGGCGATCACCCATCGTACCGCGCGCGGCTGCTCCGCGAGGCGCAGGTGATGGCGCGGCTCGAGCACCCGAACGTGGTGCGGGTCTACGAGGTCGGCAGCGATCGCGGGCGGCTGTTCGTCGCGATGGAGCTCGTCGACGGCACCACGCTGACGACGTGGCTCCACGTCCAGCGCCGGAGCTGGCGCGAGCTCGTCGCGATGTTCGAGCAGGTCGGCGCCGGCCTGGCCGCTGTGCACCGCGCGGGGCTCGTGCATCGTGACTTCAAGCCCGACAACGTGCTCGTCGATCGCGATGGCCGCGCCCGGGTCGCTGACTTCGGGCTCGCGCGCGTCGACCCCGAGCGCACGACGGCTCCGCCGGAGCTCGTCGCGGCGTTGACCCGCACCGGGATGATGCTCGGCACGCCGGGCTACATGGCCCCCGAGCAGCACTACGGCGGCAACGTCGATGCGCGCGCCGATCAGTACAGCTTCTGCATCGCCTTCCGCGACGCGTTGCTCGGCGGCCGCCCGCGCACGCTCGAGGAGGCCGAGTGGGGGGACGTGCCGCGCGCGCTGCGATCGGTGATCGCGCGCGGGCTCTCGCTCGACGTCGCCGCGCGGTTCCCGTC
>JALZOI010000415.1 GCA_030857245.1 Myxococcota bacterium | reverse complement strand
GGCTGGGGCTGCGGGCGGCGGCGGATCGGCGGGGACGGCGCTGTCGGGCGGCGGCGCCTCGCTCGGCGCTTGCGCGCGGGCCGGAGGCGCGATGCCGACCAGGACGAGGGCGGCAAGCAGCGAGGAGCGGGTTGTCTGCATGGTTACCGGGTGGCGGCGGAGACGATCGGGATCCGGGACGAGCACGAGCCATCCGCTCGCCGGCGTACGAGGTGGTCGGCGACATCATGGGCAGTCGCGAGGGCCGCGGCGAGCGAGCCGGCAGCGGCGGGCGTCGCAGCCTCGATCAAGGCATCGAGGATGGGCAGCGCAACGCCCCAGCCCGCGAGCAGCCGGGCGATCAGCTCGCCGTGCGTCGTTCCGAAGACCTCGCGCTCGACGACGTGCTGCGGCGTACCGGTCGCGGCCGCGCGCGCCACGACCGCCGCATACGCCGCCGGAGCTCGCTGCTCGAGCAGCAGCTTGCCGACGTCGTGGACGAGGCTGCAGGTGAACGTCTCGCTCGCGCTCACGCGGTCGAGCGGCCGCGCCAGGTGCGCGATCTCGAGGCCGTGGAGCTGCGCCTCGCGAAGCGATCGAGGTTCGACGAACGGCTCGAGCGCGGCCCACAGGTGCGACGCGAGTGCGAGCGGGCCGATGAGCTCGGGACCGAGCTGGACGACCGCCTCGGCCGCCGTGGTGTAGGCGCGATCGAAGCCGAACGACGGCGTGCAGAGCGCGAGGATGCGCGCGCAGGTGGTGGGATCGTTCGCCAGGCTGGCGCTGATGTCCACGGCGGGGAGCTCCGGGTACGCGAGGGCCCGCGCGACATCGCCATAGACGCTCGCGGGCGGAGCGATCGCGACGCACTCCGCGGCGATCTGTGCGGTCGCCGGGTCGCGCAGGACCGCGTCGAGGCGACAGCCACGCTCGAGCGCCAGCGCGATCGTCGCCAACGGGCACGGCTTGCGCAGGAGCTGATGCGCGACCATCGCGCCGCTCGCCATCGCATCCGGGTCGGCGTAGCCCGTGAGCAAGATGCGGGTCGTGTGCGCGGAGCTCGCCCGGACGGTCTCGAGCAAGGCGACGCCGTCCATGCCGGGCATCCGCATGTCGGACACCAGGACGGCGATGCCGGCGCTGGCGAGCTGGGCCAACGCTTCCTCGGCGTTCGCGGCGAAGCTCATGTCCCAGCGCGCGGCGTGGCGGCGCAGGCCGTTGCGGAGCCCGGTCAGGATCATCGGCTCGTCGTCGACGAACAGGATGCGCGGACGGGTTTGCGTCATGGCTTGGTACAGATCGACGGAAGGCCGGCTTGCAGCACCGACAGATCGAAGCAACCCCAGCTCGCCGGGCACACGGCCGGCTCGGTGAGGCACCCGACGTCCGTGCAATAGCCGGTCGGGTCGGCCGGCAGCCGGGCGCAGAACGACGTCGGAGCCGCGCAGTCTGCGTTCACCACGCACACGTCACCAAAGTGCTCATAGGAGCGATGCGCGTCCACCACGGCCGGCGGCCCATCGGGCGCGTAACACACCCCGTTGCTGTGGGTCTGACCGGGATCGCAGAGCTGACCGACGCCGCAGCCGGCGAGGAGCAGCATCAGCGCGACGACGGCACCGGTGCCGAGATGCGAGTGACGTGAGAGAAGCTCGTGCAGGTCGACCGCTCGGGCCGTGCGGCGTAGGGGCATGATCTCCATATCGACCGCTTCCGGAAATGTGGAGGCGCGAAAGCCGCGGGTTGGGGTGCACCCGGGGTATCCTGCCGAATTCCCCACTCATCTTCTCGGTGCGTGGTCGAATCAACCTGCCATGAAGATGCGGGACCGACTCTTCATCTTCAGCACCGTGCAGCTGATGGTGTTCGGCGCGCTGTTCGCGGTCGCGTACTGGCAGTTCTCGTCGGCGATCCTGCCGACGTTCCACCGCAACCTGCACGAGAAGTCGGCGAGCGTCGCCACCGCGATCGGCGGTCAGATCGATGTCGCGCTCGCCACCGATGACGCGGACCTCGCGGCGTCGACCGTGCTGCCGTACACCCGGGATCCCGACTTCGAGCACCTGCTGATCCGCACCCAGACCGGCGAGCTCCTGCTCGAGCGCGGGCGGGCGACGAGCCCCGCCTTCACGGGTCCCGCCGGCGTCGCGCATCGTGACGGCACGGCGATCGAGACCTGGCTGCCGGTCTCGCTCGAGGGGGTGGAGCTCGGCGCGGTGTCGATCACGTTCAGCACGGCGCGGATCGATGCGGTCGGCACGTGGGCGAGCTGGCTGGCGCTGGTCGTCGCGGCCGTGTGGATCACCGCGCTCGTCTATTCGATGTGGTTCGCGCGCTCGTTCGTGCTGCCGCTGCGCGCGATGATGCGGTTCTCGCGGCGCGTGGCCGGCGGGACCCTGACGGAGCGACTCGCGGTCGATGCCACCGACGAGCTCCGCGGGCTGCAGGAGGACTTGAACTCGATGGCGAGCGACCTCGAGGGCCGCGAGCTCGAACGCCAGCGGCGCGCGCGCGAGGCCGAACAGCTCCAGCAGGCGCTCCTCGTGATGTCGCGGACCGCGGGCATGGCGGAGGTCGCGACCAACGTCCTCCACAACGTCGGCAACGTCCTCAACAGCCTCAACATCTCGGTGAGCGTCATCGTCCAGCACCTGAACGAGTCCAAGCTCCGCTCGCTCGTGAAGCTCGTCGAGACGTTCGACCAGGCGCCGGGCGGGATCGTCGCGTTCCTCGGCACCGAGAAGGGCAAGCTCGTGCCGGCGTACCTGAGCACGCTCGCCACCCGCCTCGGCGCGGAGCAGGCCGCGCTCCTCGCCGAGCTCGCGTCGGTCACGAGCAACGTCGACCACATCAAGACGATCATCGCGACGCAGCAGTCGTATGCCCAGCGGTCCGACATGACCGAGGTCGTCGAGATCGCGACGCTGATCGACGACGCGCTGCGCATGGGCGAGGTGTCGTTCTCCCGGCACGGCATCGAGGTCTGCAAGGAGTACGACGAAGGGGTCACCGTCGAGACCGATCGCCACCGGCTCCTCGAGATCCTCATCAACGTCGTGTCGAACGCGCGGCACTCGCTCAAGCTCGCCGGGCCCAAGCCCTTGCGCCTCGGGGTCCAGCTCCGCCGCACCGTTGATGGGGTCTCGATCAAGATCTCGGATTCCGGGGTCGGGATCCCCGCCGAGAACCTCGACAAGGTCTTCATGCACGGCTTCACCACCAAGCCGGACGGGCACGGCTTCGGGCTCCACGCCTGCGCGAATGCGGCGAAGGAGCTCGGTGGCTCGATCGCCGCGAGTAGCGCGGGAGCCGGCCTGGGCGCCGAGTTCACGATCGAGCTGCCACTCCAGGGCCCGAAACGGGGGGCGCATGGTCTCGCTGCCTGACAACCGGCGGATCCTGATCGTCGACGACAATCCGGCGATCCACCAGGACTTCGCGAAGATCCTGGCGCCCCCGCCCGCCGCCGTCGGTGACTTCGACGCCCTGGAGGCGGAGCTCTTCGATCTCGCGCCGGTCGCACCCAGCTCGACCGCCTTCGAGCTCGCGTTCGCGTCGCAGGGTGCCGAGGCGCTCCAGCTCGTCGCCGCCGCCGCCCAGCAAGGGACGCCGTTCGCGCTCGCCTTCATCGACATGCGCATGCCGCCCGGCTGGGACGGGCTCGAGACGATCGAGCGGCTCTGGCAGGTCGACCCGTCGATCCAGGTCGTGATCTGCTCGGCGTACTCGGACTACACGTGGGCCGACCTGTCCCGGCGGCTCGGCGATCGAGACTCCCTGCTGATCGTCAAGAAGCCGTTCGACATCATCGAGGTCACGCAGTGCGCGCACGCCCTCACCACGAAGTGGAACCTCGCCCAGAAGGTCCGCTCCCACGTCGAACAGCTCGAGCAGGTCGTCGCGACGCGCACCGCCGAGCTCGTGCGCGCCAACGCCCTGCTCGCCGACGAGATCCGCGAGCGTGATCGGATCGAGCAGGAGCTGCGGCTCTCGCAACGCTTGCGCGCGATCGGCCAGCTCGCGGCCGGCATCGCGCACGAGATCAGCACCCCGATCCAGTTCGTCGCCGACAACCTGCAGTTCCTGCGCGAAGGCTTCGAACGCGTCGCGAGCCACGCGGAGCTCGTGTGCCGGCGGGACGGGACGCTGTATCCTCCCGAGGAGTCCGCCGAGCTGGCGTACCTGTTCGAGCAGCTCCCCGGCGCGTTCGACACCATCGAGCACGGCGTCTCACGCGTCACCGGCATCGTGAGCTCGATGCGCGAGTTCGCGCATCCCGGCTCGGGCGACATGGCGATGGCCGACGTCAACCGCGCGCTGACGAACACGCTCGCGGTCAGCGCGCACAGCTACCGGGCCATCGCGGACGTCGAGACCCACTTCGGTGGGTTGCCCCTCGTGCGGTGTCAGATCGGCGACCTCAACCAGGTGTTCCTGAACCTGATCATCAACGCCGCGCACGCGATGGAGGGGCTCCCCGGGCGCGGCACCCTCGGCGTGGCGACGAAGCTCGACGGCGATCACGTCGTGATCTCGATCTCCGACACCGGGTGCGGCATCCCCGCGGCGATCCGCGACCAGATCTTCGACGCCTTCTTCACGACCAAGAGCCTCGGCCGGGGCACCGGTCAGGGGCTGGGCGTGTCCCGCACGATCGTCGTCGACCGCCACGGGGGCACGCTGACGTTCGACAGCGCGGTCGGCGTCGGCACCACCTTCCACGTCCGCCTGCCGCTCGCTGCAGCGCTGCCACGGGCGCGGAGCCGTGAGCTGCAGCCTGACGACCTCGACCGCGCGCTCTGAGCCGGCGTCCCAGCCGGGTCGGTCACGGTGCGGGCGCGGGCGCGGCGGGCGGCGGGAGCGAGAGCGTCAGCGGGACCGTCACGACGACCGCGCCGCTCTTCGGCTTCGCGAGCTGCATCCGCTTGACGATGTCGCTCATGCACGACTCCACCACCGCGTCGCCGAGACCGCTCGCCGTCGCGGTCGTCACGCGGCCGTCCGGGCCGATCGTGAAGGCCAGCGTGACGGTGCCGTGCAGCGTCGGCTGCTGCAGCAGCGCCTTCTCGTAGCAGGCGTGGAGCTGCTGGGCCTGACGCCGCAGGTAGCGACGGATGATCGCGACGTCGAGCGCGCCGGTGACGGTCGGCGTGCCGAACACCAGGCCTGCGCGGTTGGCGGGACGGCCGCGCATCCCGATACCCACGCCATAGCCCGCGCCGGTCGTGCCGATCCTGCCGAGGCCGATCGTGCCGGTGCCGCCACCCCCGGCGCCGTAGCCGCCCTGGAGGCTGGGGCCGCTGCCCGTGGCGGTCAGGCCGCCGTAGGTGTCCGGGTCGCCGAAGCCGCTGGAGAGGTCGCCGGTGCCGGTCAGCGAGACGAACACGCCGGACAGTTCGGCGGAGTGGTACGTGAGCGGGTAGACGACCTCGACGGCCGCGCCGCCCTTCGGCTTCGCGAACCGGAGCTTCGTGATCGTGGCCGCGATGCAGGTCTCGAGCTCCATGCTGAGGCCGACGGCGGTTGCCGTCGTCACCTTGCCGTCGCTGCCGATGGTGAACCGCGCGGTCGCGGTCCCTTGCGCGATCGCCTCCTTCGCACGCGCTTTCCGGTAGCAGGCGAGCAGCTGGCTCATGCTGCGCTTGACGACGGTGCCGACCGCCGGGGCAGCCAGGCCCGGGCCCACCGTCGGCGTGCCGAACGCGAGCTTCGTGGCCGGCGCCGCACTCGCAACCCCCGCGCCGCCGAGGAGCAGGACCGTGATCGCCAGCCTGTGCATGGGCCGGTCATCCCATCGCGCCGGTGCCCCAGGCAAGCAAGAACGGCGTGGTGACCAACGAGCTTTGTGGTCACGGGCGCGGCTGGCGGTGCTGTCGATTTGCGCGCGACACTGGTCCCGTGCCCTCCTCTCGTCCTCCCATGCGCCTCGCCGGTTGGATCCTGCTGCTCACCGCCAGCGCCGCGTCGGCGCAGCCCGCGCCGGGCGTGCTCGCGCGTGGCATCTTCACCACGACGATCACGGCCGAGGTCGATGCCTCGGAGGACACCTTCGGGGACCCGACCTCGCTCGCTCCCGACCTCGCGATCGGCGTGACCGACGAGCTCACGCTGTCGCTCCTGCACTCGACGTTCGGGCGCACCGGCTTCCGCGGCTCGGCGGGGGCCGGCCTGTGCCTCACCGACGCGTGCGTCGAGACCTACGACAACGTCGGTGGCGAGGCGTACCTCGGCCTCGTCGGCGGCACCTTCGCGGTCGCCGCGAACGGCGGCATCCACGCGACCAGCTTTGCCCGGGGGCACTATGCCGGCAAGCTTGGCGCCCGCATGCGACTGCGCGCCGGACCGCTCTCGCTCGTGAGCCTGCCGAGCATCGCGGTCGCGATCTCGCAACGCGACGAGCAGGCGGACCGCATCTTCGTGCCCATCACGGCGTCGATCCCGGTCGCCGGCGGCCTGGCGGTCGGCGTGATCACGGGCTTCAAGGCGCCGCTCGACGACATCGCCGCCCGCTACGAGCTCGCGGCCGGTGCCTTCGTGCAGTACGTGGCCTCGCCGAGCATCGCGATCGCCGCGTCGTGGGTGCACGGCACGCTGATCGGCGGTGACGCGGCGTTGCCCGAGGACACGAGTGGCGTCGAGAGCCGCGCGGTGCAGCTCTGGGTCACGATCACGCGCTCTGCGTACCCGCGCTACCGGTGACCCGCCGCGCCCGCCGCCGTCACCGCGCTGCCACGCGGCGCTGCCCGCGCGGCGCTCGCCCCGAGGCTCGGACGTTGCTCGCCTTGGGCG
>JALZOI010000414.1 GCA_030857245.1 Myxococcota bacterium | reverse complement strand
CCGCGAGGTAGTGCGACGCGATCGCGCCGAGCGCGGCGCGGGCCCGGGGCAGCTCGGCCGGTGAGCCACCGCGCGGGACGCTGCCGCCCGTCGCGGCGGTGACGTACGCCTGCTCGATGGCGTGGACCCAGTCGGCCATCAGAAGTCGGCCTGGCGGGGCGCGCGCGGGAACGGGATGACATCACGGATGTTCTCGATCCCGGTCGCGTAGATGATCGCGCGCTCGAAGCCGAGGCCGAACCCGGCGTGCGGCACCGTGCCGTAGCGCCGGAGGTCGCGGTACCACCAGTAGTCCTTCGCGTGGAGCCCCATCTCGGTGATCCGCGCGTCGAGCACCTCGAGCCGCTCCTCGCGCTGGCTGCCGCCGATGATCTCGCCGATGCCGGGCGCGAGCACGTCCATCGCGGCGACGGTCTTGCCGTCATCGTTCTGCCGCATGTAGAACGCCTTGATGTCCTTCGGATAGTTGATCACGGCGACCGGGCCGCCGATCACCTTGTCGGTCAGGAACTTCTCGTGCTCGCTCTGCAGATCGATGCCCCACGTCACGGGGAACTCGAACTTCTGGCCGCTCTTCTCGAGCTCCTTGATCGCGTCGCCGTAGTCGAGCCGGGCGAACTTCGACTCGAGCATCTTCGACAGCCGCGTGATGCAGTCCTTGTCGACGAACTTCTCGAAGAACGCCATGTCGTCCTTCCGCTCGTCGAGCAGCGCGCGGAAGATGTACTTGAGGAAGTCCTCCGCGAGCTGGGCGTCGGCGGCGAGGTCCGCGAACGCGATCTCGGGCTCGATCATCCAGAACTCGGCGAGGTGCCGCCGCGTGTTCGAGTTCTCGGCGCGGAACGTCGGGCCGAACGTGTAGACCTTCGAGAGCGCGAGGCAGTAGGTCTCGACGTTGAGCTGCCCCGACACCGTCAGGCGGGTCTCCTTGCCGAAGAAGTCCTTGTCGAAGTCGACCTTGCCATCGGGCGTGCGCGGCGGGTTGGCGGCGTCGAGCGTCGAGACGCGGAACATCTGCCCGGCGCCCTCGGCATCCGACGCCGTGATGATCGGCGTGTGGATCCAGAAGAAGCCGTGCTCGTGGAAGAACCGGTGCACGGCCTGCGCGAGCGTGTGCCGCACGCGCGTGGTGGCACCGACGATGTTGGTGCGCGCGCGCAGGTGAGCGACCTCGCGGAGGAACTCCGGCGTGTGGCGCTTCGGCTGCATCGGATAGGTGTCGGGATCCTCGACCCAGCCGACCACCTCGACGGTGTCGGCGCGGAGCTCGACCGCCTGGCCCTTGCCCTGCGACGCGACGAGCTCGCCGACCACGCGGACCGCGCAGCCGGTCGTGATCCGCACGACGTCGGCCTGGTAGTTCGCGAGCTCGGCGGGCGCGACGACCTGGAGGGCGTCGAAGCAGCTGCCGTCGTGGACGGCGAGGAACGAGAGGCCGGCCTTGGAGTCCCGGCGGGTCCGGATCCAGCCCTCGACGGTGGCGCGCTCGCCCACGGCGAGCTTGCCGGCTAGTACATCTGCAATGCGGGTTGTCATGAGATCACTCGCGCGCGGCTTCCTTGCTCCCCACCACCGTCATGTTCATGCCGATCTGGATCGACAGCGCCTTGCCGTCGACCGAGATCACGGTCTTGCCGTTCAGGTACCACCCGAAGCTGCCGGTCGAGAACTGCTTCACCTCGGCCAGCATCTCCTGGCCGTTGATCGAGATCCTGAGCGGCTCGGCTTTCTCGGCGAACTGGGCGGCGGTGACGGGACACGAGGTCTTGGGCGGCATATCGGGCGCATTCTGACCAGAAACCGGCGCCTCCGCTACACTGCGATGGGGCGAACCCGGGCTCTCGGCGCGGGGCACGGGCCGGCCGCGGCCTGCACTGGCTCGGACGCGCGCTCGGCGCCGGGAAGCTCGACGGCGACGCCTACGTGCTCGTCCGGCGCTGACGGATCGTACCTACGGTCGGCGGAGCTCGCCGAGCTGGAACGCGAGGTGGCCGAACGCGGCGATCACGAGGGCATGGTCGATGCGGCCGTCGCGCAGCATCGTCCGGACGTCGGACAGGGGTGCGGTCTCGATCGCGATGACCTCGCTGCTGTCGAAGCGGGTCGCGGAGGTCGGGCGCGCATCGAGCGCGAGGTAGCTGTGCAGCCGGTTGTTCTGGATCGCCGGGTTCGGCGCCAGCGTGCCGAGGTGCTGCCAGTGCGCCGCGGTGTAGCCGGTCTCCTCCTCGAGCTCGCGCGCCGCCGCGGTCGCGGCGTCCTCGCCGGCGTCGATCATGCCGCCCGGGATCTCGAGGCAGACGTGATCCGTGCCGGCGCGGTACTGGCGGATCAGCACGACGTGATCCTCGGCGGTCAGGGCGATCACGTTGACCCAGTCGACGCACTCGATCACCGAGAACCGCTTGGTCGCGCCGGTGCGCGGATGGGTGGCGTCGACGAACGAGGTCTTGAAGATCCGGTAGTCCGCGCCAGGGTAGGTGGCACCGCGCGGCCAGGTCAGCTCGTCATCCGACATGCACCCAGGATATAGTTTCGGCCACGCCGCAGGTGGTGCTGGCGCTTCGTCGTCGAGATGTGGAGAGTGTGCGCATGGCCTCCCACGTCCTGCTCGGGTCTGCGACGGCGGCCGTCCTCGCCACGGCGATGACGGTCCCGGTCCACGCCGGCGGCTTCGGGATCCCCGAGGTCGGGGTGCGCCGCACCGCGATGGCCTCGACGATCGGCCGGCCCGACGAGGCGTCGGCGATCTATCACAACCCCGCGGGCCTGGTGCTGCGGCCCGGCTGGAACGTCTACGTGTCGATGGGCCTCTCGATCGTCAACACGGAGTTCGAGCTGCAGCGCTGGGAGCGGAGCGACGAGTTCCTCGGCGTTCCCGCGAACGGCGATGGCTACTACGATCCCGTCCGGCCGAGCCGCGCGATGGGCGTCGTGCCGATGATCGCCGCCACCGGCGAGCTCTTGCCGGGCAAGCTCGTGCTGGGCGCCGCGCTGTTCGTCGGTAGCGCGCAGGGCGCCGCCTTCGAGCGCGAGGCCGTGACGCGCTACCACCTGATCGACGGCTACATCGTCGCGCCGCAGGCGGTCGTCGCGGCGGCGTACCAGGTCACCGATACGCTGAGCGTCGGCGCCTCGGCCGGCGTCCTCCACATGCGGATCCACGGCAAGCGCGAGGTCTTCCCGATCATCGACGGCATGGACGTCAGCAACCTGACCGGGACGCGCCCCGAGCTCCTGCTCGACGGCAAGGGCTGGGCGCCGACCTGGATGGTCGCTGCGTTCGGCCGCCCGCACCCGCGGGTCACGTGGGGCGCCACGATCACGGGCCGCGTCGATACCACGCTCGAGGGTCCCGTCGAGATCACGTACAGCGACGACTCCCGGCAGCCCGGCGACAAGCTCGTCGGCACGCAGACGACGACGCAGCTGCTGCCGTGGGCGTTCATGGCGGGCGCGAACTTCGATGTCACGCCGCACGTCGAGATCGGGACCGAATTCCGCTACTGGCTCTACCGCCAGTACAAGAAGCAGCACACCGACATCGTCGGCATCTTCCTCGTGCGCGAGCTCGAGACGCTGAAGAACTACAACGACTCGTGGCAGGTCTCGGGCGGCGTGCGCGTGCACGACCTCGCGTTCTCTCCCAGGCTCGAGCTGATGGCCGGCAGCCACTACGACCGCACGCCGGCGCCGCCCGGCACGGTGACGCTCGACCAGCCGACGTTCAACCACATCGGGCTGCACAGCGGGGCGCGCTACACGACCGGGCGCTTCCGGCTCGGGCTCAGCTACATCCACTACTGGTACGACATCCCCACCGTCACCACGTCGATCACCGCGCCGCCGTCGAACATGCGCGGCACCGGCTCGAACAACATCTTCACGGTCTCCGTCGAGGCGCAGCTATGATCCAGATCCCCAAGAGTGGCCGCACGGCCGCCGACATCCTCGCGGACCTCGAGGCTCGCAACGAGCAGGACACCAACTGGCGAGACGGCCGCGTGTTCTCGCTCGTCTACAAGGTGCCGGGCCTGCTCGGCGAACAACACGACGCGCTGCTGCAGCGCGCGCACGCCCTCTACTCGAGCGCGAACCTCCTGAACCCGATGGCGTTCAAGAGCCTCAAGCAGATGGAGACCGACATCGTCGAGATGGCGGGTCGCCTGTTCCACTGCGCCGGCGCCGTCGGCACCGTGACCTCCGGTGGCACCGAGTCGATCCTGTGCGCCGTCGCGGCGTATCGCGATCGCGCGCGCCGCGAGCGGCCGTGGATCCGGCGCCCCGAGCTCGTCGTCCCGCAGACGATCCACCCGGCGTTCGACAAGGCCGCGCACTACTTCGGCGTCAAGCTGGTCAAGGTCGCCGTCGGGACGGACCTGCGAGCCGACGTCCGCGCGATGGGCAAGGCGATCGGCCGCCGCACGATCGGCATCGTCGGCTCGGCGCCGCAGTACCCGCACGGCGTGATCGATCCGATCGCGGAGCTCGGCGCGCTCGCGATGAAGCACAAGATCCCGATGCACGTCGACGCCTGCGTCGGCGGCTTCATGCTGCCGTGGCTCGAGCGACTCGGTCGCCCGATCCCGAAGTGGGACTTCCGCGTCCCCGGCGTGACGTCCATCAGCGCCGACCTCCACAAGTACGGCTACGCCGCGAAGGGCGCGTCGCTGCTGATCTGGCGCTCGATCGATGCGATGCGCCACCAGATCTTCGTGTCGACCGACTTCCCGGGCGGCATCTACGCGTCGCCGACGATGATCGGCACGCGCCCGGGGGGCCCGATCGCGGCGGCCTGGGCGGCGCTGCAGTCGCTCGGCGAGGACGGCTACCTCGAGCTCGCGCGCCTGACGGTCGACGCCGCGGATCGGTTCCGCCAGGGCGTGGCGCGGATCCGCGGGCTGACGCTGCTCGGCCAGGGTGACGCCACGATCGTGGCTTTCGGCGCCATCGGCATGGACGTCTACGCGATCGCCGATCGCATGGAGACCCGCGGCTGGACGATCGATCGGATGCATCGGCCGGCGGCGATCCACCTCACCGTCACCGCCAACCACGCGACCGTCGTCGACGAGTACCTCGCCGATCTCGCGAGCTCCGTCGCCGAGGTCCACGGCGACCCGACGCTCGCGAAGTCCGGCAGCGCACCGATGTACGGCATGGCGGGCCGGATGCCGCTCCGAGGCCTCGTGGCCTCCAAGGTGCGCAAGGTGATCGCCGACCTCTACTCGAACGGCGGGCAGTCGTGAGCGCCCGCAAGCGGATCGCGTTCGCCCGGATCGCGCAGGAGACCAACGCGCTATCGCCGGTGCCGACGACGCTGCACGACTTCGAGAGCTGCCACTATCTCGAGGGCGAGGACCTGATGCGCGCGGCCACCACCGGCCCCGAGGTCCCGGGCTTCTTCAAGCGCGCCGAGCTCGGCGGCTTCATCGAGGCGATGCGCGAGCGCGACGGTGAAGCCGAGCCCGTGCCGCTGCTCTCGGCGTGGGCGTCGTCGGGCGGACCGCTGTCGCGCGAGTGCTTCGAAGCGCTCGAGAGCCGCCTGCTCGAGCTGCTGCGCGCTGCCGGCCCGATCGACGGCATGTACTTCTGCCTGCACGGGGCCATGGGCGCGCAGGGCATCGCCGATCCGGAGAGCCGGCTGCTGCGCAGCGTGCGCTCGGTGATCGGCGACGTGCCGCTCGTGATCTCGCACGACCTCCACGCCAACGTGACGCGTGCCCGCATCGAGGCGGTCGACGCGATCGTCGCGTACCAGACGAATCCACACCGCGATCACGCCAAGGTCGGTGCGAAGGCGGGCCGGATCGTGATCGGCACGGCGCTCGGCGAGCTCCGCCCGACGATGGCGTGGCGCACGCTGCCGATGATCCTCGGCGGCGGCAGGACGATCGACTTCCTCGCGCCGATGCGCTCGGTGTTCCGCCGGATGCGGCGCGCCGAGAAGTCGGGCGAGGCGCTCGGCGTCTCGACCCTGATGTGCCATCCGTGGAACGACGATCCCGCGCTCGGCTGGTCGACGGTCGTCGTGACCGACAACGATCAGGCCGGTGCCGAGCGGATCGCCGACGAGCTCGCCGAGCAGTGCTGGGAGCGCCGCCACGAGCAGCCGCCCGCGTTCCCGACGGCCAGCGAGGCGATCGTCGCGGCGCGCGGCGCGAAGCTGCGCCGCAAGCTCGGCTGTGTCGTGATGGCGGACGCGTCCGATGTCGTCACCGCCGGCGCCCCCGGCGACTCGACGCACCTGCTGCGCGCGCTGCTTGCCGAAGCGACCGGCCTGCTCACGTACGGCGCGGTGCGCGATCCGGCCGCGATCGAGAAGCTGTGGACGAACCAGCCGGGCGATCGCGTCGCCCTCGCGATCGGCGGCACGCTCGACCCCGCGCGCTCGCCGCCCCTGCCGGTCGTCGGCAACGTCGTCAGCAAGCACGAGCAGCACGGGTTCGGGAAGACGGTCGTGCTCGCGGTCGAGCACCTCCGCATCGTGATCACCGAGGGACCATCGATGGTGATGCGGCCTTCGTTCTACAAGGGCGTCGGGCTGTCGCCGTGGAAGGCCGACATCGTGATGGTGAAGAACTTCTTCCCGTTCCTGATGTTCTTCCTGCCGTACAACCGCAAGACGCTGTTCGTGCGGACGCACGGCACCACCGACTTCGACGCCTCCTTCCAGCTCCGCTTCGACGGCCCGATGCATCCGCGCGATGTCGTCGATGACTGGCGTGAGCGCGATCGCAGCCGGCGCGGCCTCGCTGCCGCGACGGTCACGCCCGGCCTCGCGA